>JBEAPS010000098.1:0-7475 GCA_041164285.1 Pseudomonadota bacterium | reverse complement strand
CCAGGAATCGAAATTGTCCCACTGCTTGTCATTTGGCGGGCACCTCTTGTTCCCCGTGTGTCCTCTTCAGTAGTTGGCTTTTTTTCACCCCAGGCAGCTCGCCTATTGTTTTCGCCGAATTTCTTCGATTTCTGTTGCTGAGGCTCTGGGTTGAACAAACGCCACCATGCTTTTTTTATGGGCGACAACGTTTTACTCCAACCGCTCTCTTTTTGTGTAGTTTGCGGCACAAGCAGATTCATAAGAAGTCGTCGAGTGACATCTGCATTGGGCTGTCGTTGCATTTGTCCATCCCATGCAACGGAAATATTTCCTGTTTCCTCAGAGACAACGAGCACAACCGCATCGGTTTCCTCTGAAATACCGACCGCGGCACTGTGTCGGGTTCCAAGTTTCTTGCTGAAATTTGGGTTTTTCGAGAGAGGTAGCTGAGCAGAAGCACAACTCAGACGGCCTTTTTGAATTATCACGGCCCCATCGTGTAAAGGAGAGAAGGACTGAAAAATGGAAAGCAAGATTTGCTCACTCACGAGTGAGTCCAACTTGACACTGTGATCGTAGAGTCTGTCAAGGCCAATGCCGCGCTCAAATACAACAATGGCACCTGCTCGCTCGTGGCTTAGGGTTCTCGCGGCATTGATTGCTTCATCGATCGCTTGCACTCCCAAGTCTCTATCCATTCCTTGAATGAACGGACCTCTTCCAACCCGAGTGAGAAGGCGTCGAAGGTCGTCTTGAAATAAAACAATGACTACGACAATGATTGATGAATAAAATTTAGAAATTATCCAGTTCAATGTGTTGAGTTCAAGATATCCGCTGATCGCATACGCTATGAATATGAAAATGATTCCAATGAGAACTTGAACTGCACGGGTGCCGCGCAGGATGTTCATGATCTGGTAGCAAAGAATAGCTACTAGACTTATGTCCAGAATGATTCTCCAATTGAATTGCTGCATATAATCAGCAAAAAACATTTCTTGGACTACCTCTTATCAATTGCTGTGCCCGGAGGCGGAGAGAATTCAAAGTCTCTTTTGCTGAGCTCGCTTTGTTTATATTGACTGAATGAAATCTCAGTTTTGTTGCCATTACGGAACTCAATGTATACCAGTTTGGCGTATCCAGTTTGTGTGTCAATAGCGATTGTAATTTGTCTGTGTCTTTCCTGAGCCTGTGGCGTGAGTTCGAAACATGAAATGCGGCCGGAGCACTCGAGTTCGGTTTTGAACTCACTGTGCGAAATTTTTCTTGCTTTCGACACGTTGAACTTTTTGGGCAGTGCTTCAAAGTTGAAAATTACGTCCAGGAACTCAAGTTCACTTGAGGAAGCCGGCATTCGTAAAGCATGCTTTGTGCTCTCGATATATTTCCAAAACCATTTGTCGTTGTTCACATAGAGCTCAGATCTAGGGGATGTTACTTCCCAACGAAACATGCGAGGGTGTGAAAATTGCAAAGTTCCTGAGCTAGTAGATAACTTTTTTCTCAGAGCACTGTAGGTTTTTTGTTCAAAACTCGCCTCAATTGCATCATTTTTCGTGGACAACTGTTGCAGCTGACGAAGTTCGGACAAGATTCCCGATTGCTGAGTAGCCGACACTTTTTGCTTGAACTGGGTAGCTGATGTTGCAGCAAAACTCATCGAGTGCGTCGTAAAGACGGAAATGAGTGCACTTGCGGCAAACCAAAAGCGCAAAACGGCAGCGTTTACTTTTCTTATTGGTGAAAACAGGGGGATCATTTCTGTGCTCCAGCGCTACGGGTCTCATGGCAAACTTGCCCGACAAGGCAGGAAGCTGCAAGCCCAAGCGCCGAAGAACTAGGCGAGTAGGAGTTCTAGCTCTCTCAAATCGGCTGCCACTGAATAAAGCTCCGATGGCCTTCGGCTGAATTTTCGTGAGGCAATCGTTTCCAGCCAACCTAAAAGCTCCGAATAATAGCCATTGGAGTTGAGTATGATAACAGGCTTGTTCATGAACCCTAGCGTATTGGCGGTGAGAACTTCAAACAGCTCATCTAGAGTTCCAAGTCCACCAGGTAAAATTACGAACACATCGGACTCATCTAGAAGAATGCGTTTGCGTTCCGCCATGCTTTCAACCGTCATGAGAGTCTGTATGCCTAAGTGCCCCACCTCAAGATCTGCAAGTAATTTAGGCAAAACACCCAGAACTAAGCCATTTGATGCGAGTGCACCGTCCGCAGTCGCTCCCATGAGCCCAGCCATTCCTCCGCCATAGACGAGCCGCAGATTCAGTCGCGCGAGCAGGCTTCCAAGCTGATATGCTTCAATTTTATACTTTTCTGAGTCGCCATCCTGTGCTCCACAAAATACACAAACTGATTTTTTGAATTGGGCCTCGTCCATTTTAAACTCCTGCTAGGCTTCCCTATGCACCACTCGCTGCATGTGGAGTCTCACTCTGCTCCACTACCGAGAGAGGAGCATAAGTTATCAATTGAGTTGGCAAAAATCTCGACTCAAACGAAAGTCCGACAATCAAAAGTAATGTAGTGATAAAGTCGTACCAATTGACTTGCCCCTGATTGGACACAAGCAGACAAATAGAGAAGCCGCATAAAAGTCCGAGCTGCTGCCACCATAGACTTTTCACTTTTCCTATTCGTAAGCTGTTGTGAATTTGGATTCTGGGCCTGAGCGCGAGGAATGTGATTCCGAAAATGATTGCAGGAGCAGCATGTGAGGCGCGTGACGGCAGAGTTGTTTCAACGAGAGCGTTGACAATGAGTTTGTTATCAAAAATCTGAATTGCTGCCCATCCGAATAAACTGAGAACAACGGCTGCCACGGCACACGGAATGCTCCAATAAATCAGTCCTGATATTTTGCGCTGCTGTGTAGTCATTAAACTGGAAGCAGCTGCGATACTCAGTGTACTTAGAAGGGACAAAAGTCGCGGATAACTGCTTTCACCAAGTGAGGAAGCAGGGTTTGATTTTGAAACCTGCGCATTCAGCACATATTGGATCACGTGCATTGCAAGCTCAGGGAAAGCGATCAGCGCACAGGCAATGAGAAGGTACAGTGAAGTTATCTTCTCTTTCCTGCTGTCAAACACGTCTTTGTGTAAAATAACGCGCCAGAGCTTTGTGGCCCAGGGAATAAGTGTAAGCGGCAAAATTGCAATTGGTGTCCAGTGGTTGGAGTGTATTGAGGCTCCGAGTAACCAGAGCCCGGAGGCGATGAGGATTCCGGAAATGATGGACTTTTGCCATACATTGCGGTCGGGTAATAATGCGTTGACCAGAGTTGTCCAGTGCGTCAGCGTGTAAACCAAAGTTCCACCTAGTGCGGCCACTATGGCCCAGCCAAAAGCTGTCAGCCCATTTCGAGCACTTTCGTAATGAGCGTGATTCAAGCTCAGTGCAAGCGCTGTACCGAGCAAAAACGAACTGAGGGGTCTGAGGCTGAGAGAGTCTGCGGAGCGCCGGCTACTAGACATATTCTCTTCTTTTTCAATGGGATAGTTATCTTATTGTCGCTGCGAAACAGTCTCGGCGACTCCTGCGAGCTAGCAGACTGTGTCGGTGTCGGCTAGCTTTTTTTGCATCCAGACTTTCCCTTGTATTACATGAAATTGTGCAATAACGGTCTGTAAGACGAAGTTTGTTCAGAGCAACTTTAGAGCGCGAAACAGTATGGCAAATCTCGAACATCTATCGACCACCCGGCTTCCGACACTCTGGGGCCCCTTCCAGATGGCTCTCTACCTCGAGAAGTCATCGGGAAAAGAACATGTTTTTTTGTGGATGGGACACCTTGCCCAATCTGACAGTCCCCCGCTGATTCGAATTCACTCAGAATGTATGACGGGGGATGTCTTTGCATCGCTTCGTTGTGACTGTGGCCAGCAATTGCAGGAAGCTATGAAGGCAGTTGCACGGGAGGGACGCGGTGCCATTCTCTACTTAAGACAAGAAGGGCGAGGAATTGGACTTGCTGCCAAAATGCGCGCGTATGCATTGCAGGACACTGGCCTCGATACAGTGGAGGCGAATTTAGCACTTGGTTTTGCTGCTGATGAGCGTGATTTCTCGGTCGCTGTTGAAATGTTGTTGGCTGCTGGAGTGAATGGCGTCCGGCTGATCACAAACAATCCCCAGAAAGTTGAAGCGTTGGAGAGTGCCGGAATTCGGGTTGTGGAGCGAGTGTCAATAGCACCCTCGGAACATCAAGAAAACTCTCGCTATCTTCGCACTAAAGTTGAAAAAATGCGGCATCTCATGAGTCTTGATGTGGCCTTTGTAGCAGAAGCGTCCTCAAGCGAAGAAGGGTGAAAATTTGTGCAGGTCTGTCAACCGTCCTGCCGGTTCTCCAGTTCGGTCACCCCATGACTCCCTTTCTTTGTTATTCTTGAAATTATGGAATCTTGAAAGAACTCAGGAAATTTAGACTTGGGGCTCGCTTTGCAAGGGTGTGTTGTAAAACTCACAACATTGATCGCGATTTTGGCTGCCAGTGGAACGGCGTCTGGCGTCGAAAGAGCGCAACGCAGACTGAATGTCAGGCATTTTATTTTGCCTGGTGTGCACCTCAGTGCGAAAAGTAACACGCCTCCTTCAAAAGTTAAGCAAGAGAAAAATACGAATCAAAGCAGACCAAGTATTCCCGCGCCAGTGCAGGGTGTAACACGAATGAGTGGTGCGCAGACAGGCCAGGCCTTATGGTCTACAAGTTGCCCAACGCCCGTTAAGGTCGGATTTTTCGGTGACTTCTGGGTAGCACCGCGCAGTCCTGCTGTTGACCAGAAGTCTGCGCTTCTCAATGAGCTTCGCCCAATCCTTTCTTGGGCCGATTTCAACGTCGTGAATTTCGAAGGAAGCATAACGGACATCAAAGAAAAAGCGTTTCCTAAATTTCCTTTTGCACTCAAACAGGAGCCTTCGTCTCTTGGTTGGTTGTCTGGTGCCAACATTAGGCATCTCACCCGAGCTAACAATCATGCAATGGACTTTGGCTGGGAGGGAGCTCTCGAAACGAGTAGAGCAATTGAAAAAGCGGGTATGTATCATACCGGAGTTGGTTCAAACTTGTCTGATGCGTTGCGGCCCATGTGGCTTGAAAAGCAAGGAACCAAAATAGCTGTTTTTGCAGTGACAACAACATATCCCCTTGAAGCTTGGGCCAAGAGCAAACAGGCAGGGGTTGCGCATCCTCACCGACCTGCTCTGAGGCGAGCTATTAAAGCCGCGAAGGCATCTGCTGATTTCGTAGTCGTCGTATTTCATTGGGGTGAAGAACTCGTAGCTACCTTACGCGATCATCAAAAAGCTTTAGCAGAGCAAACTCTCACCGATGGTGCTGATGTTATTTTGGGTCATCATGCACACGTCGCTCAAGTGGTTGACATTGAACGTCCCAATGGGATTGTTGCATATGGTCTAGGAAACTTTATTTTTACTTCACTTTCAAGGTCTGCAAAGTTTGGGCTCGGAGCGCATTTTGAGTTCTGCAAATCAGATAAACGCTATGCCGATGGAACAACCCATTTTTATCGAATGGTACTCACTCCACTCTATACTTACAACCGCGAAACGGACTATCGCACCCGTTTTATGAATCTTTCAGAATTTTTGCCAACAGCAGCTGATTATGTGAAAAAAGGCTATTTTTCTCCGGAGCTTGAGTTCTACGTTCCCGAGGAGAATAGAGTGAAGACACTGTCTGAGTGGTTGCAGCTTCGGCAACAAGCCTCTAAAGAAGAACAAGCAGTCCGCTAAGTTCAATGATCAGACAGGGGCATAAAAATGAACGTTTTGTCTATGGTCAAACCGACCAACGAGCCAATTGAAAACATTCGCGACACTGAGTCGGCATGGCAACAGTTTGAAGCCGCGACGCGCGAGATCCCGCTTGGACTTGAAGTTCCAATGATCATCGGCGGTCAAAAGATCTATGCAAGCAACAAAGGACAGAGCTTAAATCCCGCAAATAAAGAACTGGTTTGCACATTCCAAGAAGCAGATGCCAGTCATGCCCAAAAAGCGATTGATGCAGCTTTAGCGGCTAAGCCTGCATGGGCCGCATTATCTCCCGCAACACGCTTACAGAAGTTCAGAGATTTGGAAGTTGTACTGGCGAAGTGGAAATACCAAACATGTGCAACAGCTGCTGTTGAGTGTGGATACACTGCAAACGAAACATCAGCGAGCTGGGCCGAGCTAATGGATTTCGTCCGGTTCAACAGCTGGTTCTATTCTGAATTACTTGCTGAACAAATGGGTGATGGACCCATGGAGACCAATCAGCTTCAACTTCGCCCACTCAAGGGATTTACCTGTGCAGTGACTCCGTTTAACTTTCCAATTGCAATTGGCTTTAATTTGCCACTTGTGATGGCTCTGACAGGCAACACAGTTATTTGGAAGCCGAGCAGCGATGCAGTGCTCACAAGTTATTTACTGATGCTTGCTCTAGAGGACGCTGGGTTTCCCCCTGGTGTGATTAACTTTTTGACTGGTGAGGGCCCAAACTGCCTCCCGCCTATTCTCAAGCACCCAGAATTGACGGCTATGAACTTCACAGGAAGTTTCAACACCGCCCGCATTTTTGGAAATTATCTTTTCAACACAGATTATCCACGTCACAATTTCCCAAGGTTTGTTGCTGAAACAGGTGGTAAAGATTTTTTAGTTGCTGACGCTGAAATTGACATTGTGGATACCGCGCAGGCTATAGTTCAAGGAGCATTCGGACGCAGTGGGCAAAAGTGCTCTGCGAACAGTGTCGTCCTTGTTAATGAGAAAGTGTGGCCGGCACTTAAAAACGAGCTCGTCCAACAAGCAAAGGCTCAAAATATGACCAACCCTGTCGAGCGAAAAGCTGATTTGGGACCAGTCATTAACAAGCGCGCATTCGATAAAATTAAATTGGCGATCGACAAGGCTAAGGGCGATAAAGCTTGTACAATTCTAACTGGTGGCAACGCCGATGACAGTAAAGGTTTCTTTATTGAACCTACTCTAATTGAAGTTGGGCAAGACAATCACGATTTATTGGGTGTAGAGATTTTTGGGCCTGTAACCGCTATTCGTACATACAAGACTCTGGATGATGCAGTTCGGATCATTGAGCAACATCCCTATCGCCTGACCGGGGCTGTCATTAGTCGTAATGAAACTTTTCTTGAATCTGCAGTTCCAGTTCTGTCGCAGCTCGCAGGAAATTTCTACGTCAACAGAAAAACCACCGGTGCGGTCGTCAATCAGCAGCCTTTTGGTGGTGACGGCGCGAGCGGTACAAACGCTAAAGCAGGTGGCCGCTGGTATATATTGAATTTTGTATCTCAAGGGGCAATCACTCGGCGGCATACGCGTAGCACAACTCCACATGCATTCAATGCTCTGCGAAGCGACCTAACGCGCTGAATTAGAGCGGCGCCGCGAGTGCTTGACTTGTAACTTGTCACTTGCGTCGCCTCGGGTTCAGCGCAGATAAGCCTTCTGCA
>JBEAPS010000097.1:0-3616 GCA_041164285.1 Pseudomonadota bacterium | reverse complement strand
AAAACATATAGTACACTCCTGAGTGTAAATGAGTGTTCAGTTGATAATTGTGTATCAATAATAAGTCAATAGACTGGCTCACAGCGGGAGATCTCGGATTAAGGAAAAGGTTTTAATCCGTTGAATTTAAGTTATTTAAAACAATCGACTTTATATGATTATCTCAGAACGGCTCACTGGTAGGCCGATCCCACCTATACGGAGGCAGGGATGAAAAAAATCTTAAAAAAGATTTCGGTGAGATTTGTCGGCTGTCTGCTCGTGAGTGCCCTCATCGCGTGCAGCTCGCAGAGACCCCAAAGCGAAGTTTTGGCCTCCGCTGACAACTTGAGGGCTCGTTCTCAGGCGGTATTCAATTCGCCAGACGTGGACTACGTTCTTTCATACAGATCCCTGAGTTTGTTGCGAGACTTTGATGTCGTCGTTGACAGTGTTCAGCAACTTGCAGATCAAAAAAGCACTTTGACTTGTTTTGCAACTCAAGAAGTTACAGGTCTTTTTGTTTGCGTAGGCAACAACAAGGCAGCACAACATATTCCTCTCAACCGCGCAGCTATTTTTACAGAGAGCAGACCGTCGCTCGGTGTGCTGCAGAGCAGGGTAGTTGTGTCTCCCGAACAATCTGAATCAGGTTATGAGGCAAGTAGCGGTCACGATTTAACAGAACAACATTTGAAGGACTTCTTTATCGCACTCAGGGACCGTTGCCCAGATGCGAGCTGCATATTGCCGGGTGAAATGACGTTTGCACAGGAGGTAATGCCTGCGTTTGAGCGCATATACCCATACGGATATTCAGTGGTCAGTGTTGATATTTCGTCGGGTGAGCAACTTAAACAGGCGCTCGCACATGAACTGTCTCACGGTCAGTATTTTCAGATTCCACAATACCGAGCCGCCGTGTATTCCTTTTGGAATGCGCTGAGTCCTGAGATTCGAATTGCTGCTTCCGACATTCTCTCGCAAAGTTATGAAAAAGCGAATGTTGACCTCATTATCAACGAGTTCCACGCCTTCACTCTCGATTCAAAATTCGCAGACATACCCTCAGATTATTTGCGACAGCTTGAGCAAAGCGATCCCAAGCAGGCGGCTGCGCTCGCACTTTTGAGCCAAAACTCTGCAGCTGTTAGGGAGGCCTTGCTTGCCAGTCTGAGCTCGGCCGTCCCATTGATTCTCTATGAGAAAATACTCGGACGCTGAGGCTCACGTCGACAATCAGGCTTTGGTCGATGAACTGTCTGTATATGTCTGGGAGGAAGGTGCACTTCCCCCCATTCTGGTGTACAGGCTCAAAGAAGCACATGAATTTTTTAACATGTGCTCTTTGGAGATGAGCTATGAGTTCGCCCGTGTATGTCCTACAAGCAGCCAACTCTGCAATGGCACAGCAGCTGGTTGTGCAAGTTCCGAATGCCCGTTTTTTGCTGCTTTCTGAAAATACACTCGAACTGCAAACTGCGAGCGAGCATATCTCTTGCGTCGGCTCATCGTTGGACGAGGAGTTTTTAAAACAGTCGATTGCCCAAGCGGTCGATTCTTGGGGGCAAATCGATGGTTATGTGCATTTCAGTGGTTCGATTCTTCTCAAACCTCTGCATATGACACGCATCGAAGAATGGGACAGTGTTTTTGATAAACATGTCAAAAGTGCTTTCCTTGGTCTTAAGGCAGTGTTGCCGTTTTTCAAAAAGCAGGGATCGGGGAGCGTTGTGCTTATCTCAAGTACTGCCGCTCGAATCGGGTTGCAAAACCACGAGGCCATCGCGTCGGCGAAGGGTGCACTGGAGGCGTTGGCGCGCTCTTGTGCTGCAACATATGCTCCCGTGCGGTTTAATGTCATAGCACCCGGGCTGACTCGTTCGCGTATGAGCCAGAAGCTCATCAGCAGTGAGCAGGCGCTCAAAGCGAGTTTACAAATGCAGGCCATTCAACGGCTAGCTGAACCTTCAGACATGGCCTCAGCAATTGCGTTTTTATTAAGTTCACAGAGCGCAATGATTACGGGGCAGACAATTGCTATTGATGGCGGTCTTTCTGCAACAAAGCGCATGAGTCTCTGAGCACATAAGAGTTCTTAAAAGGGTGTTGCCATGCTGGTTGGAACCGAACAAATCTCTCAAGAGTTCAGGAGTCTGTTAGACTCGTTTCAAGGTATTAGGCTCGCATCAAATGATGATGCAACACGACTTGCAGAGTTTGTGAACCGAACGGCTATGTCTACCGGCAGGTTAAAAGTAGGTTTCAATCGTGGGAATGATTATTTCTCCTTGCTGCGTCTTCAAGGCGAGAAATATTCTGTGTTGATATGCGAAGAAAACGGACAGGTTGTTGCGCTCGGTGCAGTGACATTCCGCAAGGCAATGGTCCGAGGCATGCAAAGGTGGGTCGGCTATTTTCAAGATCTCCGTGTTGCTGAGTCGGCGCAACACCGGTCGAGGGTTCAGTTCTACAAATGTTTTTCTGAGTTTGTTCGTTTGTGTCCAACCCTATCTGAGTTCGATCATTGCTCAGTATTTCTGACAGCCATACTGGATGAAAACGCTGCTGCTCTTGCAGCACTGAGTAGACCCTCTTTTGCCTTGGAGTACACGCGCCTCATGTCGTATACGGCGCATGCATGGCCCAAGTTGCCTGCCCATTTTTTGCAGTTTGGAAAAAAGAGAGAAGTATCAGAGGGTGAGATAAATGAGCTCGTTGAATTTTACTCACAGAGGCGTGCTGGGTACGCGTTCGATTTAACCCAGTCTGATATTGAACGATTGCTCACCCATGCGCATCCGGTCGTGATACGCAGTGAAGGTGAAATTGTAGCAGCATGTCTGTTGGTGCAAACTCATTCTGAACGTTGTCTCATGTTGAGATATGATGGTCTGGCGAACAGTTGGAGAGGCTCAGGTCTTTACATTTCTGCTCTGCGCTTATCGGGGCGGTTGTCAGCGCGAGACGAGAAAATTCTTAGAAACCGAATCATTCGAAAAGCACTGTGGGTGGCTGCGCATTTGCCAGGAGCTTTTGTCGGCATTGTCAATGAGAACCGCTCCTCAGCTCAATTGTCTGCCGACTTAAATGGAACGAGCGTGCACACTCAGGGTTCACTCTACAGAGTCTATCACCCTGAACATACTAAAATGAATGATTTTTCAAATGGCTTTCTGCGCCCAAGTCACGGTGCTGCTTTGGAATGGGTGTTTATGTGAAACGCGATTCATTGGGGAAAGTTTTTAGGGTTGAAAAGAGGCTCGGACGAGGCGATGAGTTTGAAATTATCACACACTTTTCAAACGACGAAGTTCACTATTCTCGATTTCACCATGAACATTGTGACGGTTTGGGTGCACTTTTAATTGAATCGTCACGGTGGTCGGGCGGACGACTTGAAATTCCATTATTTCGCCTCCAGCAGTCATCCTTGAGTGCTGGATTTGTACGAGGCCTGCGTGGTTTCTTTGAGGATTTTTTGCCATCTAAAACATGCTGGAAGGAACTCAATGCAGCGGCTCCCTACACTTCTCAGCACTTAGCGTGGAAGATACTCTCGAATAGTTCAACAGATGATCTTTTGCGATTGGCGAAATCCCAAAAGGTGTCTCTCAATAGCCTATTGCTCGGAGCT
>JBEAPS010000096.1:0-5256 GCA_041164285.1 Pseudomonadota bacterium | reverse complement strand
TCGAGCCAAGAATATCGGCGTATTTAATTTTCTGGGTACTCGACTCACCCGCTGCGGGCTCACTTTTACTGCTGCTTGTTCCAAGCTTCAAAGCATTGAGCGTCAAGGAAAACGTTGCGTTTTCGGATGCCATGGCAACAGGCAAAAACAGTGTCGTTAATGCAAAGGCAGCAACATTAGAGAGTCGCATCATTTCACTCCATTGAAAAAACTGACTCAACAACCTTGTCGAGTTCGATCCAGATTAGCTCATTGTGGCCTAATCACAAACCAATAGTTTTCGCCAAAGTTTGAATCAAAATAGTCGCGGTTCTTATAGGAGGCAGAAAACCAAAGCCTCATCAACCGTGCTCGTGGAGGAATCTGAACAGTAGGCATGATAGTGACACTTTTCGCAGGCTCATCGCAATGAACCGCACTGAGTGGATATTTCAGCACTGCTTCTTCGTCGAACTGAACATTCGCAAACAATCGCAGCAGACCTATTTCTTCTCTCGACATCTCATGAATTTGGGCCGATAGACGAGACAACGCATAGGCGATCTCAAAAGTTTGCCCCGCAACAAGACGGCCTTCCTGATGAATTTGCCAATCCTCAGTAAACTCCAAGCGCGTGAGTGGCTGTTCTGGCGCAACGTTGAGTGTGAGTACAGGATTCGCCGGTGAATCCAATCTGAGTTGTCCGTCGGTACCGAGAATCAGAAACTTCATTTGTACCTGCCCGAACGGGCGCTGGCCCCAATTCAAGGAAAATGCGGGACTAAGAAGATGTCCTGTCCAAGGCGAGCGAAACCCTTCACTGACAAGATTTTTTGACCATAAGGATGAATCTGACCATCGCCATTCAATCTCAAGACGCTCCGATGAGCCTGCCAAAACGGCCCCTGTGCTCCACCTAAACTGTATGTCTGCCTTTGACCCACGAACGGTATTTCCAGGCATGAGTGCGCGGTACTCTTCCCCATGCGAAATGACGTGAGCCCAAACTTGCACCACGCGCTCACGATCATTTGAAACAGCACTCTGGACGACCACAGAATAGGAGTCGGGTCGGATATGACCGACCGGAGAATTAGCTAAACTAAAATCAGGTTTGCAAAAGACAAAAGCAATCCAAAATAAAAACAGAGACACACAGATAAGGGGCAAAAAGGTCACCGCTTGCGCATGACACTTGCAATTGAATTCCACGCCCTTCTCCCTCACCCCTAAATAAATCAGCCACGCTCAACGCAGATGTGCGTCAGTTGATTCCAATTCAGGGCAAAAATCTATTTTGAATGCTTTTAATGGCGACAGTTTTTTCCACAAACGTGCCTGTAAGCAAGACGAGCTGCACGTGACGCAGCAGAGTTTCCCTCAGCAGAAATCAGGGAGGATGATGACGGCGCATTCAGCTCTGCCGCGCTGGAAGGCTGCGCGGCAGAGCTACCACGCGAAGGAGCACCTGCCGAACGTGTTTGAGTGGCAAATTCCGTGAGAGCACGTCGCACTGCTCCACCGCATTGAGGGCAAACTGACAGTGGTGTCTCGGAAGACCATTGGAGAACCTCAAAGTGACAACAGTCTCTCGGCTCAGTCAACTGAGCATCACTTTGCACATCCCATGCGGGCTCATATACAAAGATTGGCATGCGGGCTCATCTCCTTGGCTAAACCTCGAATTTCGACCTTAGCATTAAGCCCACGTATCACAAACTAAATGCTCAAGTGAAATAGGGCCCACAACACCCCACTGCTCAGCTGAATGTCCTATCTTTCCGTAGAACCAGCGATAGAACAATTTCAACTCTTGCCAGTCCAACGTTAACCGTGTTCTGTGAGCTTCAGCAATATGCGGGTAGAGAACTCGTAAACTGGCAGCAATTACGTTGCAATTTAACAGCTCGGTTGGAGCGGAGGCCATCCTCATCTGAGAGGTAAGTCTTGAAACAACTTTATCTGTTGAAGATAGGGTGTACTCGTAGGCCTCCAGAATTTGCGTCCTCAAGAGCTGGTAGGCCTGCTGTGAAACTAATCGATTTTGTGGGTTGATGATAAGCAAGTGGGAACGAGAGCCTGGAACACCATAGTCCTGCATTTTAAACGTCTGTCTGAGCACTCCGAGCCTGAGTCCAAAAATTGCTTCCCAAAAAGAATTAACTTCCAAAAAATCATAGCTCTGTCTCTGAACTGCTTCGAGTAGGCGGTCATGTGGAATCCAAGACGATACGCAAGGAAACTCAAAATCTTGGGCACAGCTGAGATCATCAAACCGCATCAAAGCACAACCAGGGGAGGCAGCGCCCAGCCGCCTCGTCTCTGTTGGAGTGCGGGCACAATCAACCTCAGCGATCACTCGAGTATCGCCACCCAGTAAGCAACCCAAAATACGCAATTCAGTTGCTTTTCGTGTGGAGACGTAAAATGCAAAATCTTCAAACGGAACAACAACACAGTCAAAGCTACCGCACTCAAGTTCACTCAAAAGTCCCTGACCCAAACGTTGGGTCACTCCCGCCGACCCATTTTGTGAATTGTTTTCAGATATTTGAACACAGTCTGAGAAAAGAAGTCCAACCAAACTGGACTCCAAAAGCCCCGCATAAGCTATTCTCAATTTTTGGCTCATCTCTAACGTAACCATAAGTCTCCACTTGCACGTTCCTTCAATTATTTGCGGTGCAAACGATGTCTGAACAAAAGTGCTTTCTGTCAGCAACCGGATAAATTTATACTTAAAGAAAATATTATATATAAATAAATACTTTCAGGCATTTGAAACATAGCAACAAAGCGAAGAGCGAATAGAGATGTCGCTCAAAAATCTCTACTGACGAAAAATCAACAAATATTGGGTGAAATCTACAATTGGGAGGGGCATTGGTCGCCGCCGCTTGACAGGAAGTCGCTGCATGACTATCTAGTCGGTGCGCTAGGGGAGATACCGAAGTGGCCAACCGGGGCAGACTGTAAATCTGCTGACTTTAGTCTTCAGTGGTTCGAATCCACTTCTCCCCACCACGGATGCGGGAATAGCTCAATTGGCTAGAGCATCAGCCTTCCAAGCTGAGGGTTGCGGGTTCGAGACCCGTTTCCCGCTCCACTTTTCTTACCCCCTTCGGGTGAAGACCTTTGCAATGTCATACTCTGAACAATAGTATTGGTTTTTTAATGTGCCAGGGTTGACCGTGAATCGTATAGCCATATCAGCAGTGATCATAACAAAAAACGAAGAGTCTACTCTCGCAGACTGTTTGGCGAGCCTAGATGAGTTCGACGAAGTTCTCGTTGTCGACAATGGCTCAACTGACTCAACACTGAACGTTGCAAGAGAGTACGAAAACGTCAAAGTTATTGAGTCAGCATGGCTTGGATATGGCCCAACCCGTCAATTGGGTGTGAATGCTGCTAAAAACGAATGGATCTTCTGGATTGACGCTGATGAACGATTGCCACAAGAGCTCAGCACAGAACTTCGAGCCAAACTGGCAGTTGCATCTCGAAACAACGTATTCGCATTGAAGCGTCACAATTATTTTTTGGGAAGGCGCATTCGCGGATGCGGATGGTCTCCAGACTGGGTGATACGATTATTTCACAGAAAACATGCAGGTTTCAACTCTAAAACTGTACACGAAGGTCTCACCGGATATCAAAAATCAGATATCCTCAAAGCACGCTCACCTCTTATCCACTTCAGCTACAGAAGCATTCGCCAGTTTTTCGAAAAAAACATGAGGTATGCGGGCCTCGCGGCTCTTGAACGTGCGCGTACAGGTCGCACAGTTGAGTTCTGGCAAATTCCCTTACGCACTGCTTGGGAATTTTTCAGAAACTACATCATACGCCGTGGACTTTTCGATGGAATTCCTGGATTCGTTATATGTGTCGGCTCAGCTATATATATTTTCACGCGCGACACAATCTGCTACTTAGAATCAAAGTCTGGAACACCCTCTGGCTCAAATGAATCAACTCAATTAAAAACACAAACGGATCATTGATGATAAAAAATACCATCTCCGGTCATTTTGCGTCGAGTTATTCCCGGACCAGACCATTTTAAGCTGAGCTGTTTGCCCCAGAAGAGCTGAAAGTATTCCACTCGAATAGGATGAAACCCGCTACTCAGATTGAGAGTCACACTTTTTTCACGAGCTGCGTGAAGTCCGTCGTTGTCAATGACGACGTTGTCATCGATTTTCAGTCGGCTACCATCATCAGAAGTCAGATAAAACGTGTACTGTCCAGAGACAGGAACCCAAAATAGCCCCTCAAACACAATGCCCATTCGGCTGTTTCGCTCTGCCACGGAAAGGCTCACGTCAGACACCACACCCGTGCTCTTTGGAGTTTTGCTTTCAAAACGAGGGAGACGGAACCACAAACCCTGATAATACTTGAAACGCAATCCATCGCTGTAACCTGGACTTGGCGTCGGTGTTGGAGTCGGAGTTGGGGTTGGAGTCGGAGTTGGGGTTGGAGTCGGTGTTGGTGAAACAGATGGATCTGGTGTTGGAGTGGGCGTTGGAGACACAGAGGGATCTGGGGTTGGCGTCGGAGAGAGTGCAGGATCAGGAGTGGGTGTGGGAGAATTCGCCCCCCCGATCGCATCAAATGCAGCCTTGAGATTCATTCGCCCCGACGTAGAAACTCTACCACTGTAAGAAGGCACATTGTCGACACTACCAAAGAGTGCCGAACGAATTTCGCTCAAACTTTTTGAAGGTGCGCTTGCCCAAAGCAAACCTACTGCACCCGCAACATGCGGCGTAGCCATAGAGGTTCCACTATACGTCGCATATTTATTGCCAGGCACAGTACTTAAAATATTGCGACCGGGAGCTGCAATGTTCACACCATCACCGGTATTCGAAAAAGCACTTATAGTGTCATCAGTCTCAGAAGAAGCTACTGCGATGACGTTGTCATAAGTTTTTGAGTAATAAGCAGGATAACTCGCTTTCGAGGCCGCCTCGTTACCCGCAGCTGCAATGAAGAAGGCACCTTTGTTTAATGCTGTCTGAATTGCCGATGCCATAAGAGAGCTCGCGCCTCCACCTCCGTAGCTATTTGAAGTCACTTTTGCACCGTTGGTCACCGCGTAAACAATTCCGCTATAGATGTCATACGTATATCCTGAACCTGTATCGTCGAGCACCTTGACAGGCATCAAACTTGCCTTCCAGTTGACTCCCGCAACGCCTAAGCCGTTGTTACCCCGACCTGCAACAGTACCCGCACAATGGGTTCCGTGAGAGTCGGCATCCATGG
>JBEAPS010000095.1:0-13167 GCA_041164285.1 Pseudomonadota bacterium | reverse complement strand
AAATCACTTTCAACAGATGCTGCCTGCATGACGTCGCACGCAAGTTCAAAATCGTCGAGGTTCAAATGTCCCTTTTCGGAAATAACCTCCCTCAACCTGTCAAACGAAGTGACCAAACCATGATTCTGTTCCAACAATCCATCGACCTCCGCTCTCAACCTGCACACTTCTCCCCCCACTCGGGTGATTGTTTCTAACAAATGAGATATCTGCCGCTCCAATTGAGGATCGATAAACACATCGTCACCCAACTGAAACTGCGGCTCCGCATTAATCACGACTTCTTCGCTGGTATCTTCCTGACTCATTTCAAGCGAGAGTCCGCGATAGTCAGTCTTCATTGCACACTCCAAACTTACGGGAACACCTGACCGTCCTGGCCAACTGAAGTTTGTATCGGGCCGCACTTCCTCGAGCTGAGGTTCAATTTTGTCAGGTGCGGTCAAATTGGCATGAGTGCAAAGGTGTGCTATGAAAGCAAGCGGCGATATATGCCTGAACAAAAAAGGGTTTTTTCAATCATGCTCGATATTTTTAAAAAGTTTTTTGGCACCAAGAACGACCGGGAACTGCGCCGATTGGAACCCATCTTACGACGCATCAATACAATGGAACCTGAATTTCAAGCTCTCACTGACGAGCAGCTCCGAGCAAAAACAGGAGAGTTCAAAAGTCGACTTGCTGCCGGTGAAAGCCTCCAAGCATTGCTCCCTGAGGCGTTCGCAACCGTCCGTGAAACTTCGCGCCGCGTTTTGAACAAAAGGCATTTCGATGTGCAGCTGCTCGGCGGCATGGTATTGCATGAGGGCAAAATAGCCGAAATGCGCACTGGCGAAGGCAAGACACTCACGGCAACTGCACCTTTATATCTGAACGCACTCAGCGGCCGAGGCGCACACCTCGTAACTGTCAACGAGTATCTCGCCAGCAGTCAGGCAGAGGAAATGGGGCGCATCTACTCGGCGCTCGGCATGAGCGTCGGAGTCATTACCAGCGGACTCAGCGATCGCGAGCGCCGTGATGCGTATGCGTGCGACATCACCTACGGAACTAACAACGAATTCGGCTTCGATTATTTGCGCGACAATATGAAGGTAAGACTCGATGATTTTTCACAACGCGGCCACAGTTTTGCAATTGTAGACGAAGTCGACTCAATTCTCATCGACGAAGCTAGAACACCGCTCATCATTAGCGGCCCTTCTGACCAAACTTCGGACAAATACCTCACAGCCAATGACGCTGTGCGTGGTCTACGCCGTGAGATCGATTACACCGTTGATGAAAAATCTCGAAGCTGCGCACTTACAGAAGAGGGAATCCAGAAGGTTGAAAAACGGTTACACGTCGACAATCTATACAACCCCGAGCACATGGAACTAGTGCATTGCATCAATCAGGCGTTGAAAGCACATGTTGTCTTCAGAAAAGACGACCACTACATCGTGCGTGACGGACAAATTATAATTGTTGATGAGTTCACTGGACGACTCATGCATGGTCGCCGTTACTCGGATGGTCTTCATCAAGCGTTGGAAGCAAAAGAAAACGTTGCCATCCAGCAAGAGAACCAAACCCTCGCCACAGTCACTTTGCAAAACTTTTTCAGAATGTACGACAAGCTGGCTGGCATGACAGGTACTGCAGATACTGAAGCTGTTGAGTTTCACAAGATCTACAGGCTCGAAGTGGTGGTTGTGCCAACAAACCGCCCCATGGTTCGCGACGATCAAGACGACGTTCTCTACCTTCGTCAAAGCGCGAAATTCAAAGCAGTGGCCGATGAAATCGCAATAGCAAACAAGGCAGGACAACCGGTACTTGTTGGTACTGTGAGTATAGAGAAAAGCGAACTGCTGAGCGATCTGCTGAACCAACGCGGAATCAAGCACAGCGTCCTCAATGCCAAACACCATGAGCAAGAAGCACAAATCATTGCTCAGGCTGGCCAGAAGGGCCACGTAACCATATCCACCAATATGGCTGGCCGTGGAACTGACATTATCTTAGGGGAAGGAGTTGCGGCTCTCGGAGGTCTTTTTGTCATCGGTACTGAAAGACATGAAAGCCGGCGCATCGACAACCAGCTGAGAGGCCGCTCTGGCCGTCAGGGCGACCCCGGTAGAAGTAAGTTCTTTCTGAGCTGGGAAGACGACTTGATGAAACGCTTCAATAATAAAGCTAATCAATTCCTGATGGAGAGAACAATGGGGGACGAAGCGATTGCCGATCCCATGCTCACACGGGTGATTGCCAACGTGCAGAAACGAGTGGAAGGATTCAACTACGACATCCGCAAGCACCTACTTGAATACGATGATGTACTTAACCGACAGAGAAAAACCGTTTATGCGGCTCGCAACCGTATACTTGGCAAGGGCAATGTTAAAGACATGCTCATAGAAGAAACACTCGAAACGGTGAGTAAAAACATTGCTGAAGACTTCGCACCTGCGACCGGTGCCCCGGGCGAACTCGTCAAAATTGAATTCAGTGCACTCGAAAGATTCCTATTCCAACGTCTCAACACCGTGTTGCAGTTCTCGCAGGATGAGCGCAGCAACAATGAATTGACACGGTTGGAATTCACCGAACTTTTGCGCAGCAAACTTTCCCAATCGTATGCCGCTAAGGAAGAGCTTTTCGGAGCGGAGCAAATGCGCTAGATTGAACGCTGGGTCATGTTACAGACCATCGATCAATACTGGAAAGACCACCTCTTAAGCCTCGATCACTTACGTGATGGAATTGGCTTGCGCGGCTACGGTCAAAAAGATCCGTTACAAGAGTATAAACGGGAAGCGTTCGAACTGTTCAAACGACTCATTTTGGCGATGAAGGCTGACACGCTCGAAACACTGTTCAGAATCCAGCCCAATCTAGCGGAAAAGTTTGCTGCCGACGCAGAGCGCGAAGCAAAAGAAAGAGCTCAACGTGAGCTTTCAGGAGCCGAGGCCGTGCATGCCGAAGCCGATCTCAATACTCTTCCGCGCGAAGAGTCCTCGCCTGTATCCCAAGGCTCAGAACCGTCTGTGCGTGTCTAAAGTTTTCTCTCCGGTGGGCTGACTTTTTAACCTCCTCTTGAAGCTCATTCGCAGGTTCCGCAAATCAGAACCTGCGAATGAACGCACCCTCAGGAGAAGATTTAATTATGGCAGTATTGACTCATTCTGCTGTTGCAATTGGTCTCAAAGTTCTCCCTGTCGTAATTGAAGCAGCCTTAGGTCAGGGATTTTCGGGACTTCAACTTATCGGGTTACCCTATGAATACAGTCGCGACGCACGCGAACGTATCAAAGCCAGCATTGAGGCAGTTGGCATCAGCTTACCGGCGCGCCGTTTGGTTGTTTCTGTCCGCCCCAGTGAATCCCTCAAGCAATTCAAATACGGACTTGAACATCTCGATCTACCTTGCGCCGTAGCCATTGTTGCAGCACTTGCAGAACAAGCAACACCACCAAAAAGTAGACATTTCAATTTGTCACGCATACAGCGAGCACTCAAAGAGTCTGAGAGCTTTTTTGCAGGACAACTCACTCTCACAGGCGAAATTCTGCCACAGGAAAATAGCCTGCCATTCGAGATAATTTCATTTCAAAAAAACTGCTCGATGCGTTCTTTCTTCAGCCATTCATTATGCCAATCAGAAAGCAAATACACATCCCAATGGCACAAGGTAAGCACGCTTAAAGAGTGTTTACATTTACTCACCAACTGGACTCCCGAAAAAACGGGCGTACCCCAACTCTCGAGCAACCAAAACTCCGAAAATGAAATCCTCACAACAACCCAAACCGAACATTTGCCATACATTGGCGCGGTCAAAGAAACGCTCAGCCAATTTTCATTACACCCAGCCTTGGCACTTGGAATTTATTTATCTGCAGCAGGTCGACACCATTTACTTCTCTCTGGTTCACCCGGATGCGGAAAAACTTTTGCACTCAAAGCTCTTCAGAACTTACTTCCTCCACTGACTCGTGAAGAACGGATGGATATTGCACTCATTCACAACCTGAATGCATCCGGTGTCTCACAGCGCCCCTTTCGTGCGCCCCACCACAGTGCATCAGGCGCTGCCCTGTTGGGTGGTTCACTCCTCCAACCAGGTGAGGTCACTCTGGCTCACCATGGGGTTCTTTTTCTTGATGAGCTGGCGGAATTTCAGCGACCAACCTTAGAGGCACTCCGTGAACCACTCGACGACCATCACATCTCCTTGTCCAGAGCACGCGGTCGAGCGGAACTTCCTGCCCACTTCCTTCTTCTTGCTGCGACCAACCCATGTCCGTGCGGCTATTTTTTCTCAGTCAATAAACCGTGCCGCTGTCAGGCTTCGGCTCCATTGCGTTACCAACAAAAGCTCAGCGGTCCACTACTTGAACGCTTTTCAATCCTCTTACTCATCGACGCATTGATGCCCGAGGCCTCGACCGAAATATATCCTGAGTCAAAGTGGCTCAATCAGTTCGCACGCACATGGTTCGACTCTTTCAATGCCCATCCAGAGCATTGGTGCACAAAACTTCATGCTGCACAAAGTCGTTTCTGGAAAACAAGAGATGACCAGAGCGAATTCATTGAGCGCACAGCAATAGAGCGACACTCCCGGGGAAAAATGTGGAGCATTCGAAAAAAGGCACAACTTGTAAAACTCTGTAAAACAATCAATTTTCTTTTTAATAACGACAACTCTTGCCAGCTCACAATTGATGAGGCTGTTGAATTGGCATCCAATTTGAGATGTTTTGAGCAGAAGTTATTTGATGGCGTCCATTTATTGACGCCACAGCAAGACAATATGCCGCTCAAGAAGTTGAACACTGTAAGCGATACTCTCTATTGATCTGCGTGAACACTCTGAAATTTGGCAAGGTGAAAATCAAATGAATAAAACAATTCTCATTGTTGATGATGCAAAGACAATACGCCACCTCACTCGCTTTGCTCTTGCAAAGGGTGGATTCAACATTCTTGAAGCAGAAGATGGAAAACAAGGATTGGAAGTCCTTGAGAAAAGCAATATTGACCTAGTGATCTCAGACCTGAACATGCCAAACATGGATGGTCTTGAAATGTGCAGGGCAATGAAAAATAATCAAAAATTAAAAGATATCCCTGTTTTTATGCTCACCACAGAGACTCAACAGGAGTTCACCATTCAAGGACAAGAAATAGGAATCAGAGCTTGGATCGTGAAACCTTTTGTGCCAGAAAAGCTGCTGGCTGCGGTTCAACGTGTAGTCCGCTAATCAATGTGCAGCGGCATTTAACAGCAGACGCTATTCTTGTTAGGTAAACACTCTGTGAACAAGGTTCTATGGCAACGACAATCGCCCAAAAAATTAGAAACGTCAGCCGACTCAGCCAAATTGTAAACATTTTGGGGCGATATGGATTCAGCAATGAGTTACGCGACACAGAGCTTGCTTCATACGTCACCGAATCTCACACTGGAACTGATGATTTCACTGCACAGAACTCGCACGAAAAAGGGAGCAAGACGGAGCTTTCCGGAGCCCGGCGTTTAGTCCTTGCATTCGAGGAACTCGGACCAACCTTCGTAAAGCTTGGCCAACTTTTGGCATCCCGCGAAGACGTTCTGCCGCGTGATGTCATTACTCACCTGCGAAAACTACAGGACCGAGCAAAGCCCGTTCCAATGGATGTGATCACGGAAATTCTGAACCGAGAATATAAAGGCAAAGCCGACAAAATCTTCGAAAGAATTGAAGCTACTCCTCTTGGCTCTGCAAGTATTGGTCAGGTTCACAAAGCACGTCTCTACGATGGACGTGACGTCGTTTTGAAAATTCAGCGGCCCGAAATAGAAGGGATCATCCGAACCGACCTATCTATTCTCGCTGGTCTTGCGTCCGTCCTTGAGAGTGCGATACCAGAAATCAGACTCATTCGCCCGAGCGTCGTTGTAGAAGAGCTCAAGAAGTCGCTGTTGGGAGAACTCGATTATTTTCGCGAGGCAGCCAACACCGAGCGCATGCGTACGTTTTTTGAAGACGACGGTAAAATTTACATACCTGACATACTCCGTCCTTACTCAACGCGCCACGTTTTGTGCATGGAGGCTATTTCTGGACAAAAACTCACACGTATCAGCAAAAGCGACAATCACACTGGTCTCGTTTCTGTTGGTGTTCGCGCCTTTCTTGATATGACCTTCAAGCATGGAATGTTCCATGCCGACTTGCACCCCGGTAACTTTATTCTGATGGAATCTGGTCAACTGGCTATTCTAGATTTCGGACTCACTGCGCGCTTAACCCGCGACATGAGAGGCACAATGATTTATTTATTTGTTGCCCTTGTGAACGAAGATACCGAAACATTCTCGCGACTCTTTATTGAATTGACCGAAGCTCGCGAGGGAGTCGACCGAAAAAGCCTTGAAAATCAGGTACGCGAAAACGTCGACTCTGCTTTCACAATGCCCTTGCGCGAGCTCAGACTGGGAAAACTTCTCATGCGGATTGCTCGTATTGCAGCAAGTCACAACGCTCCCGTCAGCCGTGACCTTGTGCTGTTTTTTCGGGGTCTCATTGCACTCGAAAGCTTCGGACGCACGCTGGACCCAAATTTTGAGGTTTTACGCGAAACCTCAGATTACGCAAAAACATTCTCTCAGGGAGCCCTTGCTCGCAGTTTGTTTCAGCAAGACTCTCTGCTGATGGTCCGCGATTCACAAGCATTGGTTCGGGAGCTGCCCTATACACTTCGTCTTCTCACAAAGCGACTGCAGCAGGGGAATCTCGTAGCCACTCTTGAGTCACCCGATGCGCGGAAGCTCTCTTCAGAAATTGAACGGGCTGGCCAGCGCGTGAGTCTTGCACTTATTTTAGGCGCATTGGTTCTAGGGAGCAGCTTACTCACCTTCAACCGCACCGGTCCATTGTTCGATTCACTGGCAACGTTCGGGTTGTTGGGCTTTGGGGTTGCAGCATTGGTCGGGCTGTGGCTTATTGTGGCCATCCTGAAATCTGGAAGGCAGTCCGACTGATGCTGATGCGGTCACATTTTACCGTTGACTTGTGGTTTATATTTGGCTCGTTTTGTTACGGCGCCGAAGCCTCGATTGTTTCATGTACGCGTAACACTCTTAACCTGCGCATTACCCCTACGTCTAATTCGTCTCAGGTGGAGTTGCAGACTTTTTTTGAACACGTCAGTGAAAAGTCAAAATCCCTCGTACGAACCGAAGTCCGTATCTTTGTGAATAACAATCCGGAAGATGAACCCCAAGACGACTGGGCAGAAGAGCTGGTAACAACCCTCATGACAGATGACAAGCCGCGAGTGGATCCTGGAAATGAGTACCTCGAACTTGAATTGACGGAAGTCTGTGGGCTCACTTCGTCTGACCAAAAGACATGGGTCAATCTTGTCACTGACATATGGCCTCAGCTTCACTCCTAAGTTATGCTTCCATCAAACTGCATTGCGAGGTTTGATGTGCAACCGAGAACGAGTCTCCTGCAACTGATCATCATTGCCACTGTCTCTTCGTCAATCGGCGGGTTGTTCTTTCAAGGGGCTGTCGCCGAAACAAAAGTGAAACCAGATCTTCCGTTGGATGAAGAAATTTATGAGCCACCCGTGCCAAGTGCTCCCAAGAAACCGACAAAAAAAGCTAAAGCAACTCAGGAGCAAACAGACTCTCCTACTCATAAGGACACGCACAATGGTGCGACAGGGCACAACTCCGACAGAGATCAGTCACTCAGCCCAGCTACCACAGGAACTGAGCAAAACAGCAGCACAGGGCATGCTTCAAAACCAGAACATGACACAGAACAGCATGCACCAATGAGTGACATAAACGAGGTTGCTGAAGAAGAATATCATGAGCCAACGGGCAGCCATGACAGCAGCGCAGCATCGCACGCTGAACCAAAGTTACTCGAAGGAAAAGTTCAACCCACACCTACTGCCAAGGGCTCAGGCATGACTTGGTTTGTAGTTATATTTATTCTTCTAGCTGCAGCTATTTTTATCTTTACTTAAAAGCCTATTCTTTAACTCAAGGAGTCTATCATGAGAATTCAGTCACTTGTTTCAACGCTCACTCTCGCAACCGTCGGAGTGTTCACTTGTCTTTCTTTGAGCGCTGTTGCCAAAACCAAAAAGCCGAAAAAACAGGATTCTGAGCAGGCAACTGCGGTAACACAAACGTCTACGCCTGTGCCTGAAACATGGGAGTTCCGGATTAAGGAAGAGGATTCTGTTTTCTCGATTGTCACACTGAAAGGGGGAGTAGCTGCCCGTCTGGCTCACAACCATTTCATTGCTGCGACACGTTATCAAGCTCAGCTCTCGGCAAACCCCAAAGAACTTGAAAAGGGCTCATTCACATTCTCAACCAAAGTGAGTGATCTCGAAGTTGATCGCGCTGATTTGCAAAAACGCTGGTTCCCTTTGGTGAAGAGCCTTGCGTGGCTCACAGACCCATTTTCAGAGATTAAAGATTCCGACCGTGAAACAATTCGCGAACATATGCTCGAATCCAATCAGCTGAATGCCAAAAAGTTCCCAGAGATCAGTGCAAAAATCGTCGACATTAAGGCATCAGAATCGCAGGTGGGTGGTAAGAAGTACACCCAAAAAGCCAATGTGGCCGTCACTATTGTTGGAAAAACCGTGGCGCGCCCATTTTCGGCGAACCTTGTGCTCACAGGAGAAGAGTTGACTGTCGAGGCTGTTGGCGACTTTGCATTCACCGACTTTGGTATCAAGCCTTATTCCGCATTGTTCGGCGCCCTTGGCAACCAAGATAAATTCCACATGCTTGTCAGTATGAAGGCAGTCAAGAAATGAGTGCCGTGACACTCTTTGAGAAAATCCTCACCGGAGAAATTCCCTGCAAAAAGGTATGGGAAGATGATCATGTGCTGGCATTCCATGACATCGCTCCGCAGGCACCTGTCCATGTGTTAGTGATTCCCAAAAAGAAAATTGTGAACGTTGCCGCAGCTACTGAGAACGAAGTGCAAACCTTGGGGCGAGTGCTTCTAGGAGCACAGAAGGTTGCGCAGATCCTTGGGCTTGATGAAAGCGGATACCGTCTTGTGTTCAACAACGGCAATGATGGAGGCCAAACTGTGGACTATCTGCACTGTCACGTGCTAGGTGGACGACCCATGCGCTGGCCTCCGGGCTAAGTTCTTAAACACATTTCAGGCCAACACGTGCAAACATCCACTCCTAAAAAACTGGAACATATCATTGTTGGGGCTGGTGCAGCCGGTTGTGCTGCCGCTAAGTGCTTTGCTATATGTGGGAGCGCACACACCACATTATGGCTGGAGCAACATTCGGAACCAGGTGGTAGTGCTGGTTATTTTGCTCGGGGTCAGCCGCGCCGAAGCTTTGATGCAGGAGCCACTCAACTGATTGAGTGTCGTGAAGGTCAACTTCAAAGCATGCTCTACTCCCTAGCACCGTCGGAAAGTCAGATCCCTTCGGCACAACTCTTCGAACAAATCACATCCATTACGCAGCACTGGCCAGCCGATTCGGTTCGCATCAAACTCGTTGCCAACGGAACTTGCGAATGGCTCAGTGACAGAGCTCCCACTCCATATGAGCAGAACGAACTGAGGGCACTCGAACGTTTTCTGAGTGTATGTGCGGCTGATGCTCATTGGATGTGGGAGCTCATGCAAAACATTCCACGTTTTCCATTGCAGTCGCTCTCCGATATTTTGCGAGCACTTGGGTTGTTTTTAAAAATCCCATTTCGCAAAAAAATCGTACTTCCCCTGCTGATGTTCCGGTCTGCTCGGACAGTTATGAATAAACTTCAAATCAAGAATGATGGACTGGCCAATGATATTATTTCAGGACTTCTTATCGACACGACCCAGTCTTCACCAGAAAAATCGCCTTGGCTGGCAGCTGCCATGGGTGTCTCTATTTTAAACCGTGGTATTTTTCGCTGCCGTGGCGGAATGAGGAATTATTTTCGCCCTTTTGTGAGCTCATTTGAACTACGCGGTGGGTGCTATGGACCAAACCAACTCATCACGCAAATAGCAACTCACCCCGAAGGTTTCCTTATCACTAGTCGAAATGTGCGTTCGGGAAATATTTCTCAATATTTGGCAACCCACTCACTCATCCTCAACCTGACCGTCTGGGACATGCTCTCTGACATCATTCCCAAGAACGATCCTTTGAGAGCAACCCGCGTTTACAAAAAATGGAAAAAGCGCTGCGATAACGAGCGTGGATGGGGCGCATTTGCGATATATGCTCTTGTGACTGACAACCCACTCTGGACCGATGCTCCACAATACCATCAAGTTTTTCCTGATAGCATCGAACCAGATCTCATACAAAGTTCATTGTACGTGTCGATTCCCTCTCGTGACGACCCTGCCAACCCCACCGGATTCCGCGTACTCACGGCAACAATTCACATCGATTCCAACCAGCAGTTTTCGAGTGAGTTGAAAACACAAACCACTCAATTACTTGTAAAGAGAATTGAGCGCGCTCTAAATTCCACATTGTCGAACGTGGAGAGTGCAACACCATCAACTTATGCGCGCTACACTCAGCGCCAGCATGGTCAAGTGGGTGGATTTCAATTGAGCTTTAAGAACTTTCTATTTCTCGCACTTCCATCCATGGTGAAGCATCCATTGGGTAAAGACACCCGATTACTTTTGTGCGGCGATACCTTTTTTCCCGGACAAGGAGTCATTGCCTGCAGTGTGAGTGGTATTATCGCGTTTGAACGTGCTTGCAAAGTGAATTTCTATCGTCTCATTAAGCAAGGCAAAGTCATTCGGTGAAGTGACCACTGAGAAACCAATCACTCATCGAGCTGAGCACTCAGTGAACTTCCAACACACTCAAGTTTTTTGAGTTCTTTGCCCAAGTAGCTGTCTGAGCCCGGCAACGGTATTGAAATTTCACCAATGACAGGCACGCCCTTAATGACGATTTTTGTCGGCTCAACGTCAACTCGCTTCAAATTAAAGGAAATCGGAAATCCGATACGCACTTTTATGTTGATTCCATAAAGGTCAATTTGTGCATTTTTCTTTTCATTTGTGAAGATGTTTTGAATTCCAAAACTGCGCGAAAGCCCAACCTCAATAGCAGGCACACCTGACATTTCAATGCGGCATCCCATCCGCTCAGCTTGCTGCAACGACACGTTTGCAAGCGCAATGCTAGACGTGGGCTGGCGCATTTCAAACAACCCAAATGAATCGAGCAACTGTTTTAGGGCTCCTTGAATTTTAGGATCATCTGTAAATTCCCCCGCATGGCTTGCGGCTGCATCAAAGAACTTGCTGTTGAGCTTTAAGTTTCTATTATTCGCGAGTGCAATGTTGCGCGCCTCAGTGATGTTACGAATGAGGACTTCCTCCTGCAATTCGCCAAACTTTTCCCAACGAACAGGCACATCTTTAATCAAAAAATCTGCTGGGATTTTCGTTACCGCCAGATTTTGCCCAGACCATACAATTTTATCCTCATCCGTGTAACCAAGTGAACCAAATTCGTCAGACTCTAGAGCGTTGGCGGCAGCAAACTGTAGACCATTGAACAAATACTGACTTTGCGCGCCGACTGAAAATTCGCCATTTGATGCAAATATCCAATTCAGTCCACTGTTGCCACGCAACACTCCAGACTGCCCCGACACAGTTTCACGCGCTTGAAAACGCACGCGTCCTGATGGTTCAAGCGCAAGTTTTTTAATGCCGCTTTTTGAAAGAGCATTGAGCACGTCACCGTGCACATCGCCCAGTCCAAGTTGCTGCATAAAAATGCGCACCCGCGCAGAGTTGAGCTCCTGTTGTTCAATTGAAAAATCTGAACCTGACAGCACAGCTTTTTCGAGCAGGTCTGCAATCACTCGCCACTGACGCAATTCGTTACTCTCTGAAAAATTCTCTTCACTTGAATCGATTTCGGTATCCTCATCTTTCACTGGGCACGTTAAACCCCAGCGCTCACACCATTCATCAAATGAGATTTTCTCGGTATAGGCGCCCAGCTTCCCCTTAATTTGGGATAGACTCTTAGACCAGCCAGTTTCAGTGCTCAGTTTGCTTTCTGCACATGAGGCAGCCAAGCCCAACACAGATGCAAAACAAATCAATTTCGTTGCCTTTGAGCTCATGGTTGCTTTGAGTTTCAAATGTGTCATGGTCTGTTTCTCCCCTAGGACTGTTTTCCTCAATGGAGAATACAGCCGGAGGCCATGAGCGAGCATCTCGAAGTGGCGGAACAGACACCTGAGTGGGTGAAATTTGCCGAGACATAAAAAAACGCCCCCGAAGGGGCGGTTGCGCAAGATGTAGCACAGTCAGAACGCACTCACCTCAGACGCAAACAACTTCGAGCGATGGCATGAAACCTGTCATCTGTATAAATTGTCACAAACGGGCAGTCCAATATATTCATGGAGGTTATGTATTGTGCAATCTTTTTGTCATCGAGTGCCTTAATGTCTTCTGTCTTGGTGGCATCTTTGCGATCAATCTGAATTTTACCATGCAGACGTCCATAATCATTGCCATTAAAAGAGTAGACTTTATCGATACCAGCACTTTGAGAGGGGTGAATTGGCGTGTGAAAACCTCTTTTTACCAACACTTTTCGCTTTCCAGCTGCATCTAAGCCATCTCCAACCAGACGACGCACTCCACCTAGAATGCGTCCAACAGGATCGAGCACAAGGAAGTAACGCATAAAGTGAGTTTCCGACTCTCCGCCATGCATGAACTCGACCTCTATCTGGAAATCGCCTTCTATGTTCTTTGCACCTTCTTTGGCACCCAACCCCTCAATTTTAAGAATTCGCGCACGACAGGTGTGCGGCCCTCCTTGAGTGACGCCGTAGGGAGTCGTAATATATCCATTTTTCTCGTCGCTCGCTGCAAAGTGATATTGATTCGTTGCTTCAAGCTCTTGCGCGAGATCTGGCAGAAGCTGCGAGTTTCTGTCTGCAAGGCTCATATATGACAAATGTTTGTAGTCGAAACGGCTAGGCTCAGGTTTACTGATTGTGTGCACATAGGCAGTGACATTTTCCAATTTGTCGGAGTGAACGTAAATCACCTTGTAGTCTTTTGTCGCGTCAAGGTCTAAGTTCTCAAAAATGGTGTACGGTGCATTTCCTGTGACTGTTCC
>JBEAPS010000094.1:0-3264 GCA_041164285.1 Pseudomonadota bacterium | reverse complement strand
GGCTTTTTAAGTCGGATCGAGGCAGAGCAATCGACTCAACAGGCACCCAAAAGTCTTTCACAAGCGATTTGGAGCCACACTGCTATGAAGTTATTCAAACAATCATACCAAGAGAACATTGTTGTTCCCAAAATTGGAAAACTTCAGCCAGCAATTGAATCCACTTTAAGCGCATTTGAGAGGGATATTCTCAAATGACTTTGAATTTTGGAATGACGTCCATCATTGCTGTTTCGTCTGTTGTTCTGCTCATGAGCCACACAGCTCGTGCACAGTATGCTTCGGTAATACCTGAGGGAGTTCTCGCTGTCATTGCAGGCCATCGAGGTTTTGCACCACAAGACACCTTTTGGAATGGCTCTGGTAAAAACCTTTCTATGAAGCAACGCACTCAACTTCGCTTCGATGGCCCCCATCTGCTTCGGGGAGAAGGTGGCGAGAAGTTAAGAACTCTCACTGACGAACTCTACAAATATGATCCCAGCCAAGGACTTTTAAATCGGCTTGATTTGGGAACACTGAATGTCGGAGCACGGGCCGAGTCTCACGCTCAAATTTTTGGTTTAGCATTGGGACTAACAAAAAGCATCTCTTTGTTCGCAGTTGCACCATTGGTTGATCTGAAAGTAAAAACGTCTTTCCAACTGACAGGAGCAAACAATGCCTTGGAAATTCGTGATGAGCTCGGTGGAGTCGCGTTTGATGAATTGCGTGAAGGTCTGGAGCAAGCTGCAAATCTCAATGAACGCGATGTGAAAGCAAGCATTGAAGCTGCGCAATATCGAGGCGTCGACTCATGGCGCTACCGAAACTTGGGTGATGCCATTGCAGGTGCCGTTTTTAACATCTCCGTCCCAGAGCAAAACGAAAATGAGCTCAAGCTGAGCATCGTAGGTGAAAGTTATCTCAGTGTACCAACGGGCCACTACGACAATCCCGACGTACTTTCAGATGTGTCCATTGGGACAGGAACATGGGGACTTGGATTGGCTCTCACGCCAATGCTTGATTGGGAGAACTATTCTTTCCAACTAGAAAACAGTTTGGTTGCTTATTTACCGCATAAAAAGACCATGCGTATTCCTGAACTCGATGAGACAGTTATTCCACCTTCCAGAAAAACAAGTGTGACTATCACGCCCGGAGTCGATTGGATGAGCACAGCCGTCTTTGCTGCAAAATACGATTGGTTCCAGCCACACTATAGATTGAGCTTGAACGGCCACACACAAGACAGTGCTTCTGGTCGATTGAGCGGAAACTACAGCGCACTCACTCAAGAATCAGAGCGCTTACGATTTGAACATGCGCTCTGGCTTTATTTTTCAACGATTGAACTATACCAGCAAGGTCAGTTCCCTTTGCCATTTCGTGTGAAGCTTGCCGCAAATCAAATCATCAAAGCGATGAACTCTTCAGAAAATACTTTTTTCGAGATACAGTTCGTGAGTTTTCTACCCACCCCTTGGATGCCAGAGTAGGAACTCAAGATTATGGAAGTGTTCAAACTCGTCAGAGATTTTCTCGCCGGAGAATCGGCTGCAAACAAACTCGAAGACGAGCTCAAACAGCTCGATGAAGCCGAGGTGCGCATTGCACTCTTAGGCCGCTCAGGTACGGGCAAGTCAAGCCTTATGAACGCCTTGGTGGGCGAACGGGTCGCTGCATCAGGCGTCGTTGAAACCACTCTCAGAGCACAAGAGTACAACGTCAATGGACTTGTGTTTGTCGATCTGCCGGGCGGAGGTACCACACGATTTCCGTTTGACGACTACCTCGACACAGTTAAGGTCGCACGCTACGACGCCTTCATACTCGTTGTTTCCAAGCGCATTTTGGAATCAGATCTCGAACTCTATCAGGGGCTCAGGGAGCGCACGAACAAAGATATCCACATTGTTCGCACCATGATCGACCAAGATGTCGACAATGCCACACACGACGGAATTTCATCGGAACTAGTTCTTCCCAAAATTCGACAAGACCTCGAGACAAAATTTGGCCTGTCGGATCAATGTTGGCTTGTGTCGAACCGACATCCGGAAAAATTCGATTTTCCCGCACTCTGTGATTCATTGCTCGAAGACTTTGATGAAACTCGTCGCGACAAATTCATTTTTGCGGCGCAGGCTTATACGGCAGAACAACTCCTGCGCAAACGCGAAGTGGCTGAGCGGCATGTGATGCTGTTTTCAGGCCTTGCAGCCATGAATGGATTCAACCCTGTTCCGGGTGCCGACATTGTAACCGACGTTGCCATTCTCGTAAAAATGAATCAATGGATTTTGCGCTGCTATAAAATAGACGAACAGCATCTCAAGAAACACTTGAAGCGGGCTCCACTCAGCTCAGCGCAAATCACCCTTATGAACAAACTCATTTCTTATGGAACCAAAGAGTTCATTATCTCTGTAATTAAAAAGCAGGCGACCCGTATGACAGGCAAAGAAATTGCAAAGTGGGTTCCCTTCGTGGGACAAATGGCCTCAGCCGGACTCGGGTTTGCCCTCACACGTTGGATGGGGCAAGATCTCATCAAACAGTGCGAAAAGGCCTACAAAGCCCTCAACCTTCAACCTCCGTCAGGTCACTTCACTTAAAATCTGTAGAAGGCTTTGAGAGTGGTTGTGAGCACCTGCGCTGCCACTGGCTTGTTTTCTCCAGCAAAGGGCACTTCGTAATCGACGTCTAGCTGCACAGGAATATTCAGCTGCAATCCATCAACGGTCATCCCCAATTGAGCTGAGTATTGTTTGCTCGGATCGCCTAGCGTCCGACCGCCCAGCTCGCCGGGATGGTCGAAATCGTATTTGAGGAACCCATTCAAAAGAATCGGCTGAAGAAATTCAGAAACAGCAGCTGCGTGCCACGCCACTTTAACAAAACCAACATGTCTCGGACTTTTTCGTGTATAAGCTGCATTATTTGCAACACCATCTGCGCCTGTCACTGTTGGATCTGCACGATTGAGCTCTGTGCTTTGAACAAGCGATGGCCTCTTTTTCTTGCCTTCAAGAATCATCACTTCTGATTGATTCTGAATTGAAAACATGAGCGATTCGTTAAAAGGGTGATCGAGATTCACTCGTAGCCCGAGATCTGTCAGGCCGCGCCCAGTTGCGCGTTGAGCACGAGGGACATCAGCGAACGATCCTGTAGGCCAGCGCACCCCAACACCTGCTGACAATCGTGTCTTCCAATTCCGTTTGTACCCTACATCAGGGTGTGCAATTGCCACCAGGAGGCCGGTTTCGATATCTCCGA
>JBEAPS010000093.1:0-10468 GCA_041164285.1 Pseudomonadota bacterium | reverse complement strand
CCAAGTAGATCAAGTGTGACAGAGATATTCTTTTGATTGAGTTCTTTGGTTTTTTGGATGGCTTCAGGCATTGTCGCGCCCGAGACCCATCGCTTTGCGAAAAATGGAATGCCTGACATGGCTAACCTCAAATGTAAAAAGCGCAGCCGGAACCGGCTGCGCTTTGACATGTTCACTAATTGGTAATTTTGGTCAAGCCACTAAATGAGACCAAGCCAATATTTATTTTCCGGTGATTAAAGCGACTTTGTGGGTTGATTGTTGTCTTTTAAATCAGCCATGAGTTGGTTGATACGTTGGATACTCGACTTGATGCGGTCGAGTCGTGATGCGAGCTCCTCGTCTCGTCTGTTCGGATGACTACTGCCCGCCATACTGTTGTCAAAAGTGGAGTCGAATGTATCCTGCACTCCGCGTCTTTTGTCGCCAATCATAGCTTTCTTGATGCGGAACGCTTGCAAGTCAACCACAACCGCGCCCGATTCATCAGGCTGTGACGGCTGCATGATATTGAAGCGTTCGAAATCGTTGTTCTGCATGGTTCACCCCACTCAACCATAGACCAAGATTCAGGTGTCTCGTTTGGAGCCGGACCTCCAAACACCTGGACCAATTACTTTATCCGGTAACTCTTGAGAACATTCCTGTTCGCCTGCTCTCGCTCCTTCCGAAGCCTGAGCTGGTTCACTCGGTTTCGCTCTGCAACTTCGTTGAAGCTGCTTCCCTCTGGAGCTGCTGCGGGTTGTGTCTGCTGCGTCGCCTCACTTGCTCTCGTCTTGCCTACGCTTCGACGCGAGAAGAGGTTGATGACGTTATCCATAAGAATGACTCCTTCAACCAAAGTACTCCCGGGTGCAGCCCAGAGCTGAAGACGGTTCACGGAACCGACCTGCTGTGGGGTGAGCAGGCTTTGTGCCAACTCTAAGCCGTACCCATGGAAAGTAATAAAAACCAAAGGTTACACGAAATGCATGCTGCGAGACTTCATCAAAGCCCCTGTAAAAAGAGTTTTCAGTGCTCACCAGCATTGAAGGGGCGTAGCGAAAAAAACCAGGGTCTTCAAGTCGTCAAGGATACTTTTTTTTATATGGATAAGCATTGGTAAATCTGACTGATTTTGTGCAATTTACAGTCAAGTTACTGTAATTCTGAGAATAGCTGCCAGCACATCCAATAAGTGCAAAAAAATGAATATATTGCTTCGCTTCATTGCGATTTTGCCGAGTTTTGCGAACTGATTGATGAGCCCGAATTGCCACTGTCCAGATCTAAACGGAGCAAAGTTCGCATGCACGTCGTCCGCTTGGATGAAAAAGCGGACCATTTGTTGGACAGCTAAACTAGCTGTTAGAATTGAGACTACAATAAATATTGATATTCCGGATGCTTGGCTTGAATTATGAGTGTCAATGAATGTGTATGAAAAGTACACAATGGAGGCGAGCAGAGATAGATGGGCGAGCCTAGCAATTGTATTTTGGAAATTAGATAGGCTAAGTTTTATAAGATAAGAGACTATAATTAATAAAAAAATATAATTAATCCAGTATGGGTTTACTAGATATGCCATACTCTTGAGCTGAGTGGCTGCTGACCTGAGAAACAAGTGCAGCAGCAATAGCCCAGAGCAGCGTGCAGCAGCTTCCCACTCTCTATAGAAGTCGTGGCTTCGGGTATAAGAGATTTCATATGAGATTTTCCATACGCGGGGCAAAGTAGATTTGACTTCTGCAAAGGCTCGTCTCCAACTTTCGGCGTATTCGTGGCTCGATGGGCTATATGCTCGTCGGGCAATTTCCTGCTCCCATGGACGAATTGAACTCCAATCGATCAACAGCGCGGGCAACAATGCAAGTCTCATTATAATAACCGTGACCACCCAAGCGTACGTCCAGAGATGGGCAGGGGCTAATTCGGTTGTCAGTAGGTTTGGTAGCGCTGAGAACAAAAGCGGCAAAGACAGACCAATAGCCGCAATGAAACAGAGGAGGCGCAGTGACTGGCCCAGAAGATGACCAGCAGAAATAATGACTGTCCATAGAACTTGGCGGACAAGGAGAGCCGGACGGAAGAGCCATTTGAGCGGGCAAAAGAGCAATGCGCATCCAATGAGCCCGATCAACTGCCAGGCTGAGCTCATTTCAAGAAGTTGCAATTGTTCAAGGTTTGTCTTGAGCCGTCCGGGCTGTGTATAAGGTTTTCATCTCGGGATATAATTACGGGTGGATGGTTTTTGGCTTCAAAGAGGGTGATTCCGCAGTGCGGGCAGATGGCTGAAGTTTCAGCAACAGGTGAACGCCCCTCCTCATAAGCAATGTGAAATCGTCTTTTACAGACGGAGTTGTCAATTTCAATTTTCTTATAACTGAGCTTGGATGTTTGCGACTCACTCATTTGTAGCCTCCCTGCGTTGAGAAATAGTCGTAACTCACTTCTTGGTGCCTTTCAATCCGGCTTGGTTGTCGGAATTGTGCTGAAAGGGTTATATGGTAGTCCGGAGAAATTACGGAAGTTTGAGGAGAATCAAGATGTCTACAGAAATGCTTCGGGGTAAGCGTGGAATTGTTTTTGGTGTTGCTAACAATAAATCTCTTGCTTGGGCTTGTGCCCAAGCTTGCGCAGCAGAGGGTGCGTCCTTGTTGTTCAACTTTCTCGGAGCTGCTCAAGAAAAACGCTTAAACGATTTGCTCACCGAAATCCCCGGAGCAAAAGCGAAAAATTGTGACCTAGGGAATGACGCCGAGCTTGAAGAGTTCTTTCAGTGGGTCAGAACTCAATGGGACGGAATCGATTTTGTAATTCATTCAGTTGCGTTCACCGAAAAAGAGTGTCTCAAAGAGCCCTTTATCAACACGTCAAGGCAGCAGTTTCTTGCTACCATGGATATTTCAGCCTTCACACTCGTGGCAGCCGCAAAGCATGCAGCTCCGCTGATGACAAACGGTGGGAGTATTATTTCGATGTCCTACTACGGCGCAGAAAAAGTAGTTCCAAACTACAACGTAATGGGCGTAGCGAAGGCAGCGCTTGAAGCTTGCAATCGATATTTGGCGGACGATCTTGGTCCAAGAGGAATTCGCGTCAATAGTATCAGCGCGGGGCCAATTCGCACACTATCTTCAAGTGCAATTCCTGGCATGAGGAATATGCTCGACTATAGTCAGAAATTTTCACCTTTGCGACGTAATATTACCGGCGAAGATGTTGCCAAATCTGCATTATTCCTACTCTCGGACCTGGGTTCTGGAGTTACGGGCGAAACTCTTCATGTGGACTGCGGTTACCACGTCATGGGAATGTTCAGGGAAGAAAGCCAGTCCGTTTGATAATTCGCGTCCACAGCCCCTTGGGGAAGCTAATAGATGACTCGACTTGACCGACTGTTATTCACCGAAATCACATCCCTCACTTTAGTGATATTGGCTGTGTTGAGTACGGTCATGTTTCTATTTCGGTTGCTGGCTCTTGCAGACTATCTTGTGCTCACTCAGGAAGGTGTGCTCTCACTTTTGATGTTTGTGATTTTCGTTGTTCCCAACATTTTGAAGTTGACACTCCCCCTCTCGCTCCTATTCGCGTCTGCCATCGTTGTTGTCAGGATGTCCGGAGATCGAGAGTCAGAGGCATGGATGGCCTCTGGTGTGAGTGTACTTCGCTTTTGCCGTGCGCCCTTTTTTTTAGGAATTGTGTTCGCAGCCATTGCTGGACTTAGCGCCTTGGTATTGGAGCCTTACGCTCGTCAACAATGGCGCAAATTCAAGTGGATGCATGCACGCAAAGGCGTTGAGTCGCTGCTTGAAAACAGACTGCGTGAAAAAACCTTTGTTTCAGACCTGTTCGAAGGGGGTGAAACGAAAATTGCAATTTATGTTGATCGAATTGATCCGCAAAAAAACACACTACGCGGCGTGTTTTTGGGAATTGGTAGTGGGCAAAGGCAGACAGGGTCACAGATACTGACGGCAGAGTCTGGTGTGTTGGTTAAGGACTCTGACAAAGGAACATATGATTATTTATTTGAGCTCAGAAATGGGAGACTCCATCAACCGTTGCCAGGAGGGACTTGGAATGTGGTTGGTTTCGACAAACTGACAGTATCACTCGTTAACCTTTTTCAGAAGCAGTTCGAGATTGGTCAGTTCGACGAGAATGATCTTCGTTCATCATATCCCTCGGCTTATCTCAAGGAACTTGAGCAGCTGAGAAAAAGATCTGACTGGGGCTCTAATCAACGCTCTGTGCGCGATCATACGTTTTTTTACGAGCAAATTGTTGTCCCTTTGTCTTGCCTTTTCTTTCCAGTGATTGGTGTATGCTTAGGCTTCCAAGATCCGAGGCGGAAGGCAGGATTTGCATACTTGGGATTGCTTGTAATTGTGTTTTCTTTTTATGCACTCATCATGGTCGCCCAACAATTAGCGATAAAGTTTATCGTTCCACCTGAGGTTTCACTGTTTCTTCCTGTGGTGAGTATAGCTGGAATGATGATTTATTTTCTTCGCTGGAGATCTCTTTATCCTCCCTCAGTTGGGTTTGGTGAATTCACCTCGCTGAGTTTTTCAAATATCTGGCAGAGGCGGAGACGATCATGATATTCTCAAAATACCTACTCAAAGAGTTTCTAAAGCTTTACTTTGGTATTTGCACATCGTTTCTCGCTGTTTATTGTGTGATTGACTTTCTTGAGAAAAACACCCGTTACTTTCCAAATTTTGGAGTTACTTGGGACGTAATTTTTGAGTACTATTTAGCACAGCTTCCAAAGATGTATGTGAATATCAGCCCGTTTGCTGTCATGTTCAGTGGAATTATCACTGCTTGGGTTTTTGCAAGGAGTGGTGAGGTTTCAGCCCTCAGAGCTGCAGGACAGTCAATAGTAAAAATCTGTAGGCCCTTGCTCTGGATGAGCGTCTGTATCAGCGTCTTTGTATTTTTTGTCTCGGAATTTGTAGTACCAGGTGCAATGCTCAGACTTCAAAAAGTTGAAAAGGTGAAGATTGAAAAGTCTGAACTATCGCAAATGTTTCTTGAGAGTCATTGGGTCCGCGGAAGGAACAGTATTTTACATTTCAAAAAGCTCGATCAGCTGGGTCGTGCACTCGTTCGGCCTGAGTACATTGTAATGACTTCCAATTATGAAGTGAGTGCTATTGTGAATGCACGGAAGGCGGTGTTTAACTCCCAGCGGCAGGTTTGGGAGCTCGTCGATAGCAGCGTGAGTCAGTTCGGCGAGGCTGGTGAGCTTATCTCTACGACACAGAAAGGTCGATATTATACTAACGTTTCCTCACAACCGCCCAAGTTACTTCGTGAGGGGGTATCCTCTGATTTGGTAAGTTTTCGTGAGTTGCGTAAGGTACTAGACGAAAGTCAGTCAACGGGTGGCTCTATGGCAAGTCGGGAGGTCGATCTTTTACAAAAGATCAGCTCGCCATTTGCTAATTTTCTTTTCGCTTTTTTTGCTCTACCTTTCGCTTTGCGCCGCGAACGGCAGGCGGACACCTACATCGGCATTGTAGTGAGTCTGCTTGTCGCCGCTATGTACTGGGGAGGGGCTGCGTCTTTACGTACGATGGCTCTCTCCGGAGCGGTTTCGTCTTATATCGCGGCATGGTTGCCGCCATTGCTGTTCATGTTTATTGCAGGCTATTTGACAGTTCGTGTCGATCGGAGAAGTTAATGAAAGAGCTCAGGACAATTTTAAACGATGTTTCGAAAGGCAAACTAGAAGCAAAAAAAGCGGAAAAAATGATAGAGGCCTTGTTTAAGGCTGTGGAGGCTGGCGGAAGTGCTGGGTCGGAGCCTCGTAAAAGATTTGGTGCCGTGCTCTTTAATGGTATGTTTGAAGGTTTGAGCGGACAGGTCAGTGTGCGAAAAATTGTTGAAAAGTCGAGGGAGTATGTTCAGGGAGCAGATAGGAGATTGACTCCCGCCGGCTTTCAGTCACATCTGTCCCTCCTCTCACATCTTGATGTCAGTGAAGACTGCCGCCAATCGAGCAACTCAGTCTCAGGCTCACAGTGGAAACAGGTGGAGTTCCTTCAGGAATGCGATATCAGAGATAATAAATTTACCGTGACTCAATTGTCTGATTTTCTATGCAGCCGCTCGGATTTTTCCAAGAACCAGTTTGGTCTGGCAAAACTTTCAGACGTCACAGTGTGCGAGTCTCGATTTGAAGGAAATCGGATTTCAAGAACTCTTTGCTGCGATATGTCGCTCACGGAGTCTGATTTCACAGCCAACCGGCTGCTCTCGTGTGAGGTGCGTGGATTGGCTGTCAATGGAAGTCGGCTGTCAGGATTGACACTTCTTTCGTCTCAGCTCACTGAATGTGAATTTGACCAATCGGATATCCAAGGCATTCGGTTTGAAGACTGCACGTTCGATGAGTGTAGTTTTGTGAATTGTGAAATAGTTTCGGATGATTATCAGGTTATTCGAGGGATGAGGGCCAAGGGTGTTCGGCTCAATGGCTTACATTCGGCAGCGGAATTGGTAGCTGCGCTTGAATCTCCCGAAAGAGCGAGTCACAATGCCCGCCGCTCATCAGGTGGCAGTCGTGATCGGCGAAAGAAATAGAACTCTGTTTTAATTTGCGGAAGCTTTACCTCCGCGTGAATCCATTGAAAGGAATCAGCTATGACAATTCGGGTTGGGATTAACGGTTTTGGTCGTATTGGACGCTGTGTGACAAGAGCTCTGCAAAACAGTAAAGACATCGAGGTTGTGCTGATCAATGACCTGACCAATGCGTCTACGTTAGCGCATTTGCTAAAGTATGATTCTGTGCATGGCAAAATTCAGAATGATGTTGAAGCGCGTGAGAACAGCATTCTCATCGGTGGAAAAGCGATCCAGGTGTCCGCTATCAGCAATCCAGCAGAGATTCCTTGGGGACAAAACAAAGTTGACGTTGTTCTAGAATGCACGGGACGATTCACCAAAGGTGAAGAGTGTGCAGCGCATATTCGCGCGGGAGCCAAAAAAGTCCTCCTGAGTGCTCCGGGCAAATCAGTAGACAAAACGATTGTAATTGGAGTTAACGATTCTGAGTACAATCCAGCTGAGCATAACATTTTGAGCAATGGTTCATGCACAACGAACTGTTTGGCGCCGGTCGCACTGACCGTTCATGAAGCCTTCGGAATTCGCAAGGGGCTTATGACCACGATTCACTCTTATACTAATGATCAGAGAATCTTGGATCTTCCCCATTCCGATTTGCGCAGAGCTCGGGCAGCAGCATTGAGCATGATTCCAACTAGTACCGGCGCCGCGAAGGCAATTGCGGAAGTGATTCCGACTCTCAAAGGAAAGCTCCACGGTTTTGCTGTTCGAGTGCCCACCCCAAATGTTTCGCTTGTCGACGTCACTTTCGAGTTGGAAAAGCCTGCAACGGCTGAGCAAATCAATGCGGTTCTTAAAAAAGCTTCCGAGACAAATTTGAAAGGAATCCTTGGCTATAGCACCGAACAGTTGGTTAGCTGTGATTTCAACGGAAGCCCCTATTCCAGCACCGTTGATGCGGAGTACACGACTGTCATTGGTGAGAACATGGTTAAGATTTTGTCTTGGTACGACAATGAAATGGGCTTTAGTAACCGTATGGTCGACTTGACCCGTCTGGTTGCGACAGGGAAGCGTTGAGGCTATCGCCTGCAAGTGTTGTCCTCCCAGAAGTAATGAAGCCGCTTTCGTGAGAGAGCGGTTTTTTTTATCTTTGGAATTTAAGTCGGGCTCTCAGTTCATATTTAGTAACCGGAGTTGACTCTTGATCGACCGTACCAGTACCTCTTGCTTTCCCGCCTACTGAGGGCCGAAGCAGCCAATTGCTCCATAAGTTCGGAGTAATTCAACCCAGCCTTTTCTGCCATTTTTGGAAGTACACTATAATAGTAGGAGAGCCCTGCGAGCGGATTGGCCTCGAGAAGTACCGGAACTCCTGTTGGATTCAATTTCCAGTCAAAACGCACGAAATCTTCGAAGCCAACTCTGCGAGCGAGAGTTGACATTGCAGAGTGAATCAAGTCTTCAGTGGCCTTCGGTAATTTTGGAAAGCTCACCTTTTCCTCCATTTTATCCTTACCTTTATAGGATAGACCATAGACTCCATCGGGTACCTCGATTTCTGCGATGGGTAAGACAATCTCTCTTCCGGATCCGACTCTGGCAGATGTAAGTTCTCTCCCTGTGAGCAACGTTTCAATAAGAATTCCTTCTGGATACTTTTCCAATAGTCTGTGACAGACATCTCTGCTCGACTTTGGTGAGTTTCCGATCGAGTGAGAGCGATCGATTCCCATGCCAGAACCCTCGCAATTCGGTTTGATGAAATGAGAGATCTCAAGGAATGAATCTGGGATCTGTTCAATATCCTCTGGCTGGTCAACAACGAAGTAGTCTGCAGTCGGAATCGAGAGCTCGCGACAGATAGCTTTGAGCGCACTCTTCTTCATAGCAATACACTGTGCAAATGCGCCACTCCCTATGAAAGGTGTTCCACTCAATTCGCAAAGTGCGGGTATCCATCCCTCACGTGAAACACTCCCCCATCCTTCGACCAGCGAATGAACAAGATCGATTTCGTGGTGTTCTTGAGCCCACCTTTGGAGGAAGTTTTTATCCAGTGGCATTTTTTTTACATGACATCCGAGGTTGGTCCACGTCTCCTCTATTTTATCTATTGTCTGTTGAGTCTCCCATTCGGCTTCGGCGTCTAGGGGGAAGTTGAATTGATAATTTCGTTCTAGTTTAATTGGACTATCAAATATAACTGCTATTGAAATGTTGTTTAGTGAGGTTTGATTTTTGCTCTCAATATGCACAGCTATTCTCCTCTTTGTGATTCCGTAAATAAAAAAAATCAGTTCAACATACGTTGTGTTCTTGACATCGAAATTCACGATGCATATATCGTCGCACTAATGAATGCTCTGAAATTGCCATGAAAAAAAATGTGCTCAGCAAACATTCAAACGCTACCATTTTTATTTGACGTGGTTTATCATTCAAAGAGTGTGATTTGAACTAGGCCAGAATTTCAATTGAAAGGAGAATTGCATGGCGGTTGCAAAGAAGGCAGTAAAGAAGCCGGCTAAGAAAGTTGCTACAAAGAAAAAGGTAGCGAAAAAGGCTCCAGCGAAGAAGGCTGCTGCTAAAAAGCCAGCTAAAAAAGTGGCGGCTAAAAAGCCAGTCAAGAAGGTTGCTGCGAAGAAACCAGCAAAAAAAGTAGCTGCTAAGAAAACAGCAGCGAAGAAAACCACAGCCAAGAAGGCCGTGAAGAAGGCAACTAAGAAGGTTGTGAAGAAAGCCGCTGCCAAGAAAACAGTTAAAAAAGCAGCTAAAAAGCCTGCTAAGAAAAAAGTAGCTACTAAGAAAAAAGTAGCTACTAAGAAAAAAGTAGCAGCTAAGAAGCCAGCCGCTCCTAAAAAGCGCGGTCGTCCAAGCAAGCTTGAAAAACTCCGCCAGACCATCCGCCGCGGTCGGCCACGCAAGTCAACAGCCAAAGTCGAATCAGGATCAATGGCTGAAGGTGGTCAACTCTAAAGTTAGCAACACGTTGCAATTTTTCACGAAGCCTGTCAGTTGTTCCCCAGGAACAAAGGACGGGCTTCATGGTTTTAGAGCAATCACAGTTACTCTCCTCAATGGTTTGGCGTTCGAGTCTTTTGAATTGGTACGATACAAACAAGCGGGAGTTTCCGTGGCGTATCAATGTGTCTCCCTACCAGACTTGGATATGCGAGGTGATGAGTCAGCAAACCACTCTGGTGGTTGTCCTGCCCCGATTTAATGAGTTCATTAAAAAACTTCCCACCGTGCATGCCCTTGCCGATGTCTCCGATGAAACGCTCCGCTCCCTATGGGCAGGGTTGGGTTACTACGCGCGCGCCCGAAACTTACGCTCTGGAGCTCAGTACATTGTGGCTCAACTGGGCGGTGCCTTTCCTCAGACGTTTGAAGAATGGCTTAAGGTTCCTGGAGTTGGCCCTTATACAGCAAGTGTCATCGTGAGTATTTGCTACGGTCTTCCTAAGGCCTGTGTTGACGGCAACGTCATTCGAGTGATGGCTCGTTTGACAGGTACTTCCAGCGCAGAGGTGTGGAGTGAGAGCGGCCGATTCCAAATTCAGAACTTGGCTGACCGAGTGATAGATCAAAGTCGGCCAGGCGACTTCAATCAGGCAATGATGGAATTAGGTGCTTTGATTTGCAGAAAGCAGACTCCCGATTGTGCTTCTTGTCCCGTGCAGAGCGTTTGCCGTGCCAACAAACTTCAAATCGTTGAAAGCTGTCCACCGAACAAGCCGAGGAAAGAATTTATACAGCTGCAGCTTTTCGCCCTCATTTTATCTTCAGGTAGTGAATCAGCAAGGTTGTGTGAAAATATTTTTCTCGCTGAACGTCGGCAGGGATTTTTGTCAGGTACACTTGGCTTCCCTCTCATTCCTGTCCCCGACGTGGA
>JBEAPS010000092.1:0-2696 GCA_041164285.1 Pseudomonadota bacterium | reverse complement strand
TCGTGACCAACAAAATCATCTAACCAATTTAAATGCTTCTGTAATTTGCTCACGGACACATTGCCAGTTCACCCCAAAACAACTTCGGGACAGCTCGCTTAACCCCAGAAAGTACCCATGTCAATCTAAAAAACACTGGCAACCCGAGCCTCGGGCAAAGGTGTAAACTGAAAAAAGTCTCAGTTGGACAGGTCTTGCAGCCATAGAACCGCAGTGCTGAAATCATGGGTGTTGTCGATGAAGCAAAACAAATTTCCAACGGTGCTCCTGCTAACACCGGAAGAAGGCCTAGCCAAAGACGTCCACTCCACTCTGAAAAGCTTTGGCTTGAAGAAGCTCACAGTCGTGAAAGAGTTCGGCGAACTCCAGACAGAAACCATGGAAAGATCCTTTGAACTCATTCTGATCGATATGGACTGCATCGAGGCAGACGAGCGGGGCCACGTCGTCGAGAGAGTCCGCGCCATCAAGGATCAAGTGCAGGGCCTGCTCGTCGCATTCTCACAGATTGAGTCACGGGAAGACCTCCACGCCCTTAAGCAACAGGGGTTTTCAACAACGATCATTAAGCCTGTCAGTGTTGGTATTATGGAGCAGGCACTGTCAGAGGTGATTGAGCGCGAGCGCAAGCAGCCCATCGATCGATCAGCACTCCGCAAGGTGCATGAGCTCTTTTTGCGCGGACACACATTTGAAGCCGAACGAACCCTGAGCATCTGGCTCGAAAAAGAAAGTCAGTCACTGGAGGGCATGTCACTGCTCGCACTCCAGCAACTCAAAAGTCAGGCCTTTTATCGGGCACGCTCAACAATCAAAAAAGTTCTTGAGTTGGCTCCCAACTACCTGCCTGCACTGCAGCTCAAATCACGCATTTCGCTCCGCCTCGGGCAACTCCCAGAGGCGTACAGAAGTTTATCTGCCGAGGAAAATCGAATTGCACGCCTCGAGGCCAAAAAGGTCTTTGGTCCATCGCACCGCCTCAGTACGGATGAATATGCCGAACTGAGTTTTTGTGAAGAATTCGGGACGCGCGACGGAATGACGGCACTCCTCAACAATTTAGCTCTCCAGCTGAGCAAGACCAACCAAACCGAAGACGCACTTGTTTTGTATCGCAGAGCGATGGGGCCGCTGGAGGATGAAGACTGCCATTTTGTCACTTTGTTCAACCGCGGCAGACTGTATTTAAACTTAAAGCGACGACAGGAAGCGAAAAGGGACCTAGTTGCAGCACGTGACCTATGCCCCGATGAGCTGGTGGAAAAAATAAACGAGCTCATAGTCCTATGCGAACACGAGGATTCACAGGCAGCAATTGAAATTACAAGGCCCGTCGAGAAACCAAAAATTGAACAAATGTTTTCCGACCTCCTTGATGAAAAGCCGAAACAACAGGACACGGCCGTCTACAAGGCATTCAATAGCGAGGAAGTGCTCGAACTCGTGTTCCGTGGTGAAATGGAAGAATCCACAGTGCCTCCTGAGAGTGTTGCGGAGTGGCTCAGCATCAAAAAGCGGCTCATGCACATTTTGTTTCTCGATGAACTTCCATCGCTCGAAAATAGTCAAAGCACCCTTCTTGAGACCCCGCGGGAGGAGACACAGTGAATCACAGTTCTCGCATTTCAGGTGTTGGTATCAAGGCCTTATTTTATGGTCTGCGTGCCGACAGATTCACGGGCGAAGTGAGCCTCAACTGCGGCGAGTGCACAAAGTCTGTTTTCATGCAAAGCGGTGAGATCTCCCATTGCAGGTCGACTTTGCTGGATGATCGCTTGGGCGACGTGATCTACAGAGCTGGCAAGATATCGCTCGACCTTTTTGTCGACCTTGCAGGAAAAGTGAACTCCGAAACGCGGTTTGGGGATTTGTTGATATCGCAAGGAGTCTGCGACCTTGTCGAACTCTGGGAAGCGCTCAACCTACAGTCTAAAGAAATTCTCCAGTCACTGGCTTTCTATCCACTTCTTGATTGTGAAATCAAAAGTGATTCTGCCATTAAGACACCCGACTACGGACTGAGATTCCACTGGGATTCCGCAATCGATGAAGCCATTGAAGAACAGGCACTGGTCAAAAGATTTGAAAAAATTGCAAGAGCTCATCCGCAACTCACTCTTGACCCAAAGAGTTTGCATTTAGCCTCAACAGATTTCCTGCGCGACATCGTGAGCTCTATTGAGGAACACAAAAACTTTGAAGTCATCTTGGACGACCACCCACCGGTGTCGAAAAACTACGTCCTCCAAGCACTCTTCAAGCTTTATAGCATGTCAGTTATTACGGATAGTTGGGACCTATTTGCTCAAGATCTAGCGGGATCGGCCGAAAACGAGCTGATGGCGGTGGTTCAACATACGAACCAGATTTTCCGCTCAATCGAAACGGTAGCATACGAACATGGTGTGCTTGGATGGGATAACGCTGTGACGAGAGCCAACTCAATCTTGGAACAGGAATTCGGACAGGGAGTGGCTCTCGTACAGGAGCACGGTGTCCAGGTGTCCCAGCTGAGAAAAACCATCTTTTTAAACACGCCCTTCAAAAAAAGAGCACGTTCGGAACTCTTGCGCCGCTGGCCGATTTCGACCGTGACTTTGATTCAGGAAGGACTCAAAAAAGCGCTTTTGTATCTGCTATTCGATATCTCTAACAACAAGCAATTGGAGGACGATGCCAGACGCATTCATGCAGAT
>JBEAPS010000091.1:0-3205 GCA_041164285.1 Pseudomonadota bacterium | reverse complement strand
ATGTGAATGGCCTGGTCGGCAGGATTCGAACCTGCGACCATCGGATTAGAAATCCGATGCTCTATCCAACTGAGCTACGACCAGACACTCTACGCTTATCACACCGAACGACTGTTGCAAGGGAGGGAGCACAGCTAAATGGCCGGAGCTCGGATAGTGGAAATCATCAAGCGCTCGAATTTGGTCAGCAATGCGGACCTTTCGCGCGCTTTGGAGTTTTCCGAGCGCGATGGTGTCCCTTTGACCCTATTTCTGCTGAAAAACAAGATAGTGTCCGAAGAAGCTCTCATGAGGGCTATTTCAGAAGCTCTCGGGGGCATTGAGATTGTCTACCCGGATAAGATGTCTATTGAATCTAGTGTCTTGGCGAGTGTTCCGCGGGAGGTAGTTACCAATCATAGGGTGGTTCCTATCAACCGAGTGTCAAGCCATCTTATTTTAGCTGTAGGCGATCCGACAAACTTGGGCGTTTTCGACGCGATATCCGCCAAACTTGGAGTCAAAATTAGACTCAAACTGGCGAGTGAGATTTCCATTCAAAATGCAATTAACAAGTTTTACGGCGCAACTGAGGAAGCGGCAAAAATTGCTGCCCAGCAAAAGAGCGCACAGCGCGCAGCAGCTGCATTATCCCAACTGCCTCTCAACGCTTCAGAGAACGGCGAGAGCTATGTGATCAACTATGTTGAGCGCTTGATGCTGATTGCAGCCCAAAAGCAGGCAAGCGACATTCACATCGAACCCTTTGAGCAGAGCATTCGAATCAGGTTACGTATTGACGGTTCACTGATTGAATACAAACCAAATGCAAGGTTTGAGTTCAGAGACGCCTTACTTTCAAGAGTTAAGCTTATTTCAGGACTCGATATTTTCGAGAAGAGACTGCCTCAAGATGGGAACGCCAAGCTCGACATACCTGGACTGGGAAAAATGGACTTTCGCGTCAGCAGCCTACCTTCGGTCTGGGGAGAGAAGATTGTTTTGCGACTTCTGGACAAAGGGAATCTGCAACTAGATATGACGCAGTTGGGATTTGATACCGAACAACTGCAACAATTTAAGCACTCGATTCTCCAGCCTTTCGGTATGGTTATTGTGACCGGTCCAACCGGATCCGGCAAAACAACAACTCTTTACTCCGCACTCAATGAGCTCAATCGCATTACCGACAACGTTGTCACGGCGGAGGATCCTGTCGAGTTCACGATCCCTGGAATTTGTCAGGTGAATGTTCGGCCCGATATTGATTTCACATTCTCAAAAGCACTCAAGGCCTTCTTAAGGCAGGACCCGGATATCATCATGGTGGGCGAAATCCGAGATCTTGAAACCGGAGAGATTGCTATGAAGGCAGCGTTAACTGGTCATATAGTCCTCTCAACGCTTCATACAAATAACGCTGCCGAAAGCATTGAACGTCTGCGAAATATGGGCATTGATAAGTTTACAATAGTGTCGGCGCTGAATTGTGTTGTCGCCCAACGTTTGGTGAGAAAAATTTGTAACGAGTGCAAGACTGTCGACAACGTCCCTGCAGAAAAGCAAATTGCACTAGGCTTACCCGAAAAGTACATAGATAAATTCAAGATTTATAGGGGAATCGGTTGCGAAAACTGCAACAACACAGGCTATCGCGGGCGCGCGGCAATATATGAAGTACTTCAAGTGACTGAGCCTGTAAAAAGAGCAGTCGTAGATAATTTAACGGCACTCGATTTTAAAAGAATTGCCATGAACAATGGAATGCAAACGATGCGTCAGAGTGCATGGAAAAAAGTTTACAAAGGAATCACTACTATTGAAGAGCTGATTGAAGCCAGCGGTTCTGATGATGATGCGCGACCAGTTGTTGTGAGCAATGAAGTGAAGAGGAGTGCATGAAATGGCGTTAAAAGTAACTCTACAACAACTCCTAAAAACTCAGGCAGAGCAAGGTGCATCAGATCTCCACATCAGTGTTGGAACTCCCCCTCAGTTGAGGATTCATGGCGAGCTTTGTCCAGTAAAGGTTGATCCACTCAATGCTACTGAGACAGAGCAACTCTGTTATTCGGTGCTTACCGAGGAGCAGCGTCGAATTTTAGAAGAGCATAAAGAAATCGATCTGTCTTTCAGTGTTAAAGGTGTTGCTCGATTTCGTGCAAACATATTTCGCCAAAAATCTGCAATTGGCGGAGTATTCAGACTCATTCCACATCAAATCAGAACTTTTGAAGAACTTGCGCTTCCTCCTGTTGTTTCAGGTTTGTGTGAACTGTCCCGTGGTCTAATACTCGTTACGGGAGCAACAGGTAGCGGTAAATCTACAACTCTTGCAGCCATTATTGACAAAATTAACCGAGACTTTCCCGGTCACATACTCACTCTCGAGGATCCTATTGAGTTTTCACATGAACATAAAAGGAGCATCGTGAATCAGCGTGAGGTGGGCTCGGATACACTTTCGATCACACGTGCTTTGAAGAGTTCCTTGCGGCAAGATCCCGACGTCGTGTTGATTGGTGAGCTGCGCGACTATGAAACTATTTCTGCCGCTTTGACGATTGCAGAAACGGGGCACTTAGTTTTTGCTACTTTGCATACCAACTCGGCAATTTCGACTATCAGTCGTATCATTGATGTTTTTCCGGCACATCAACACAACCAAGTCAGAACACAATTGTCATCGAGTTTGCAGGCTGTAATCAGTCAACAGCTTTTACCACGACCTTCAGGAGGACGTGCTCTGGCTCTAGAAATCCTGATTCCCAACGCTGCAATCAGAAGTCAGATAAGGGAAGATAAGATCCACATGATTTATCAGAGTATGCAAATGGGAGCCGAGAAGAGTGGAATGCAAACCCTGAACACAAATTTGGTGAATTTAGTTCAAAAAAGATCAATCTCAATCGATACGGCTGTAGCCGCTTCATACGATCCGGAGGAATTACGCGGTTTGCTTCAACGTGTTGGGCATGGAAAGGCAGGCTGACTAAAATGGATTCGAACGAGGTGATTTATGGCTATGTTTGACTATTCAGGCCGAGACCGGTCTGGTCAAAAGGTCGCGGGTCGCCTTGATGCAAAAAGCATTACCGAGGCAAAGCAAATTTTAAAATTGATGGGTGTTGCAACACCAAAAATCAAAAGTGATACCGGAGGAAACTCTGGCTCAATACCTTTGCCAAAGTTTCTGAGTGATCTTCTTGAGAAGAAAACGGTTTCC
>JBEAPS010000090.1:0-3419 GCA_041164285.1 Pseudomonadota bacterium | reverse complement strand
AACTTTGCTCAAGAAAACCACAAGCAAGTGTTTGCCGCACCCGGTGCAGTTGCAGCACTCAATACGTTCAAAGAATCACTCTCAAAGAATGAGACGCTAGCACGTAACTGTGGATTTGTTGCTGCAGTATCAAGCGAGGAGACGAAATAATGAAATTGCGAATGACTTCTATCATCCTAGCAGCTGCCGTTTTACCCTCGGTTGGTTTTGCGCAAAAACAAAGACAACAAACTAAACAAAGCTATAGCCTTCCCCCCTATGGCATGGCAGGCTGCGGCCTTGGTTCGCTTATTTTTTCTGGCGACAACACAGGCATGAACATTAAGAACAACTCTATGGGGCCGCAACTTCTCGCTGCTACAACAAACAACTATATTTTCCCGCAGTCATCAGCCATCACAACGGGCTCGTCCAACTGTACTGATGTTCCGGCAGGGAGCGCAGATGCGTTTAGAATTGAACGCGAAACCTACGTGACCATGAACCTCAACGATCTCAACAAAGAAGCGGCTCAGGGTCAGGGCGACAAGCTGCGTGGCCTTTCAGAAATGCTTGGCTGCGCAGAACAAAATGAAGTTCAAACCTTCGCAAAGGTTGCTCAATTTGGTCACTCATCTATTTTCTCAGACGCACAGCCTGTGAACGTGACCAATCGTTGGGTGAGTCTTGCAGAGACAGATCAAACTCTTCAACAATGCCTGAACGCTCGAGTCCAAGACTGAGTTTTTAGGACCAATTGCTTGACCGCAGAAGGAACTCCGAGGGTATACTCGCCCTCGGAGTTTTTTTTGAAAGGTCAATTAGCGAATGCTCAAACGTAGAAACCTTTTTAGATTTTTAAATTGCCTTGCATTGCTTTTACCAATGCAAGGCAGAGCACAAAATTCGTCAGATACAGTGGCCACACAAGCCACTCCCTCCAGCCTAAGTTTTACGCAGCAACAAATTGATGCCCTTGCAGATGATCCTCAATGGAAAAAGCTTCTCTACTACATGGATACATGGTTTTTGGGAGAAAGAAGCCTCGTGGACGACGAGAGCTTCTTTTTTTCTAAGAACGGACACTCCAACCCTCGCGATGAACTGAGTGCAACTCTCAATGCGTTCACCACCGGCACCGACGAACAAAAGCAAAATGCGTATTGCCAATTTCCGGCACGCAAAGCTTGGCTCGAACAAAAGCTCGACACTCAGTTCGTTGAGCCGTTGCCGGAATTTGACTCAGAAATTTGCAAGCGGAACAAAATATTTAAGACAAGTGTGAAAGCACACAAAGCATCGTTGATTTTTTCTTCTTATTTTCCGGGAAATCCGGGCTCCCTGTTCGGGCACACTCTCATTAAGTTCACCAAAACATCGAAAACGGGGGCAGCAACAAGCGATCTGCTCGACTACGGACTCAACCACGCGGCACACCCAACAACAGGCAATCCCTTGATGTATGCAATTATGGGGCTCAGCGGATTTTTTCCAGGGTACATTAGCCTGATGCCCTACTACATTAAAGTACAGGAATATAACAACGCCGAAAGCCGTGACTTGTGGGAGTATGAGCTCAGTCTCACACCAGAGGAAGTCAAGCTCGCGTTGTTGAGTGTTTTTGAACTTTCGACACGCCGTGTCGATTACTACTACTTCGACGATAACTGCTCGCTCATCATGCTTGCTGTTCTCGATGTCGCACGACCTTCGCTCAACCTTGTTGACAAGTTCGATGCATGGGTGATTCCCGGAGATACGGTGAGAGTTCTCAACGAACAGGCAGGCCTCGTCAGCAGCGTAAAGTTCCGTCCATCAAATGTGCGCCGTTACCTTTCGCTTGAGAAAGAACTCACCCAAATAGAGAGAACACACTTCAACTCTTTGGCAAAGCAACTCAAAAACAAACAATTGAACTTAGCAACTCTCGATGGACTCAATCAACAGCAGCGCGTGCGAGTATTAGACACTCTGACAGAATACATTGATGCTGTTGAACAGGTGTCGGCCAGCAAAGAGCCTACTCAGTGGAAACACGAACGCGAAGAGCTTTTAAATGCACGAGCACAAATCAAATTGATTTCAAAGGAAGTTCACATTGAAGCACCCATCGACGAAGCGCCTCATTCTGCGTACCCACCCACGCGATTCACTGCTGGCCAAGTCTGGAGCTGGAGTTCTGGCAGTTCAAGTAACAAAACAGGCACCCTGCTCGGATGGCGCCCTGCCCTGCATTCGCTCGACAATCCGACGGCCGGTATGGGTGCAGAACTCGGAATCACATTTTTCAATGTTGACACCATGGTGAGTGCTGGAAAATTTCACCTACGAGAATTTACCCCTCTCAAAATTGAAACTCTGACTGTCAACCAACCCCACATAAGCTCAACCTCTTGGAGCTTTGCTCTCAAGTATGAACAACAGTGTTTTGCGGGGTGTGCACTGGTTGGGATTGACGGTTCTGTTGGAAAAGCTTGGCCATTTCTTTCAGAGAAAAGTAGATTTGCGCTCAGAACCACCCTTGAAACCGGCTACGCCTTTTCCCAAGGAACCAAGATTGAGCCGGGAGTAGCAGCACAACTGAATTTTCCATTAAGCAATTCAGTACGCTGGATGTCTGCGGGAAGAGTGTCTAGAAACTATACTCACAATCAACGTGGAGCAGAGCGTCTTCATGCTGAAACAAGCTTGGTTGTTCGGCCTGTTTTGCCATTTGAACTCAGCCTCAATTATCAACTCAGAAACAAAGAGCATCAAAGTTCCGCAGTTGTACACTGGTACTTCTGAGAGCTTCAGTGCAATGGGAGACTCAAAATGAAGTTTTTTGTACTCGTAGGCCTTGCGTCGCTGCTTTATATACCCGACCTCTTTGCCATTGAAGAACCTAAATACACAGAGAAAGTCTCATACAAAGACTTCGAAGTGCGCAGCTACGCACCCATGCTCGTGGCTCAAACTGATGTGAATGAAGAATTTGAAGACGCCGGAAACAAAGCATTCCGCGTTCTTGCAGATTTTATTTTTGGAAACAACACAACCAAAAGCAAAATCGACATGACTGCCCCAGTCACTCAACAACCAACGCGCTCTGAAAAAATTGCAATGACCGCTCCCGTCACACAAAGCAAGAGTGGCTCAGGGTATGTCGTGCAGTTCACAATGCCATCAATCTACACCATAGACACCCTACCCAAACCCAACGACTCACGGGTGCAGATTGTTGAGGTGCCTGCGAAAAAAGTTGCCGTCTACACCTACTCAGGTGCGTGGTCGGAGAGCCGCTACAAAGAAAAACTCGCTGAATTTAAAAAAGCACTTGCACGCGAGAGCATCACCACTGTGGGCGAACCCACCTTTGCACGCTTCAATTCGCCTTGGGCTTTGTGGTTTTTGCGCCGCAATGAAATTTGGCTTGAGGTGGCACAGCTGGGAACGGGCAT
>JBEAPS010000089.1:0-4332 GCA_041164285.1 Pseudomonadota bacterium | reverse complement strand
GCACTCATTTTTGGCTGGTTGCCATTTGCCCGACCCGCCTTCGAACTTCAGGTAGTCGTAAATAGCCCAGCCAACGTTGATGGCTGCTTTGTCGGCCCACGCCTCAAGTGCCTCAGGATTGAGAGGTTGGTCGGTGCTTGGATCGAACTGCAGCCTTCTATCATTCGGGTGACTGTTGCGATAAAAACAGACTTCCCTGAAGGCGAGATAGTCTTTCATCCGTTCGGTGGCTTTTTGCGGTGATGTCGCAATAAAGGCTTTGCAACGCTCTCTCAGCTGATTCAGCATTTGAGCCTTGTGACGGCCCACGTAAGGTGCCATTTCTGGAGGGAAGTTGACGCGGGTTCCCTCCATAGCCATCCAAATCATGTACTGCCCCGCCAAATTTTTCTTTCTATTTCTTGAGTCAATGATATCAAAAACACGTTCGTTTCCGTTGCCAAACAATCCATCTTTCAAATTTGCCACTCGAATAGATCCACCTGTGAGTGTCAGAAGATTCGATGCAAGGCCAGAGTTTCCATCTGCGGTGTTGCCATGACATTTTGCACAGGTTGAATTGTAGAAGTGTGCACCCGGAGTCACGCTGTAGAGTTCACCAGGTGGCTGCTTCATGTCGCCTGCAGAATCGAGCATCCATGCAAGTGGTCGGCGAGGCAGTGGCTTTTTTGGAAAGTCGCATTTGGGTTCCAAATCCCCACCTTGCGTGCGGTTTCGGTCCCAGAAGTCTACCGGCACTGGTGTTGAAAGAAGCTTTTGCAGACGCCTGTCTTGTTCTATCTTGAAGTACTTTTCGGGCATCCCATTGATTGGATCATTCCAGTCTGCGCGGCGCGGAGTATACTCTTTTGCGGCTGGCCATGTGAGGTCCAAGTCAATCCAGTTGTAGTCATCATTGGGCTGACACACAACTGGTTCTGTTTCTGCCTTTGCAGCGATGGTTGGATCAGTTGACAGAGAATAGATCCATTTTGCGGTCAGGTTGACAAGCTTACAATTGGCATCGCCGGGAGTGTGCATAGGCATTGGCAGAAAGCGCCCGCCGTCACCAATCTTTGAAGATGCGACACGCAAATAAATATGACTCGATTGTGGAGCGCCTGGCTTAACAAAATACTTAGGACTGCTTCTGACCGAGTCGCGTGTAATGCGCCGCGTATCGAAGTTGAAAATCTTGCCTTCCCGCAGATCAAGGGTGACCTGGTTGTCCTTCATTGCGAAGCCCTCAGGATTGTGGCAGTGAGCACAATTCCCGACGAGATACCCTTGGAGGCGCAGCTCATGAATGTTTTTGGCTTCGTTTATGCCAGACGATTCCAGCAAGGGAAGCTCGCCAGACTCTTTGATGTTTTTTAGGACGCCAGCATCTAAAAATCGCATGATTTGAGTTTTTTCATCATCCCCGATTGTGCGGTCGCGCCCTGCTTCTCCAAACTGTCGCCTGTTGAGTTGAAGCGGGGTGAATCCAAGAACAAAGTCAGCGCTGCCTTGGTGGCACTCGACACAGCGTTGTCGGCCGGGAATGGCATACTTTCTTTGCTTGCCATTGGCTTCATCGATAACAACTTTGAAGATGTCGTCCTTCCATGGACTGCCGTCTCGATAGGGAGTGGTCACGAGAGTGGCGATCGTTTCCTGATCGTTCCACTTATAACTCCCCATGAGTGGAGATTGAGGCTGTTTTCGAACAACTATGATTCGAGTTTCGATTTTTCTAAACACCGTCTCGCCGGCTTTGTTGGTGACCGCCTTATAGAACGTTTTGTAGAATCGAGTGTTTGGTGGAATATCGAAGCTTTTAGTGTCAGGGTTGTAGACTGCGCCTGAAGTTTTCCATTGCTGCTCGTTTTCGTTCCAGACAGCAGGAAAATGCACGTATCGTCCTTTTTCCGCATTGTCAGCCCACAGAGGATACTCAACATTATACGACAGTGTGCCCTTCTTCGCTAAAGCAAGGCTGTCGAGGGAAAATAAGTCTGTCTGAGAAAGTTTCTCAGGCAGAGTCGTCATTTTTAAAAAAACTTCATCTATTGCTGAATCGGTGCCAATTTGATCGGTGCGAGGAATGCATGTGCCTAAATCGGACTGCTTCACCCGAGAAGAGACACTGCTGTTATTTCCCGTGGCTCTAACTTGGAATGTACCGGTAGGTTTTCCGGCAGCAATCCAGTCTTCCAGCTTTGAAAGGAGCGTTTCGTACTTTTTGGGGGCAGCTTTCCTGATATTTTCAGGGGGCATTCTGCCATTTGAAAGAACCTTTGCGATTGAAGAAGCTGCCTCGCTGAATCCATCGACCAATTGCTTGGTACCGTTGTATCGAACTTCACCCTTCGAGTGTGAGTCTTTGTACCAAAATCCACCGGTTTTCGAGCCAGGAGCAAGGTGGCACGACGCACAGGCAGAATTGATCTCTTCTCGCAACAACTCGAACGTTGTGGTTTCAGGCACTGGGTTTTCATTCTCAACAATTGGCGGAAGCAGTGTTGAAGTTCTCGGTTCGCTGCAATCGAAATTTTCTGGCTGCACCTCCGGCACAATAGGTGCCGTGAGCTCAGGAGTCACAGTCGCAACTGGATCAATTGCAACGTACTCGTCGGTTGGTGATGGGCGAGGCCCATCACAACCGACGAGTGCAGACAGAACCGATAAGCTTAAGACAAAACGCAAAGGTCTGTTCATATTCTCTTAGTCCAAGGTGATGAAGTCGTTTTGTTGAACGATTGGGTCGAGGAATGAGCGGTCAAGAAGGTTTGGCAGAAGCTGTGCCTCGGCTGAGTTGAGCGTGTAGCTGCCCTTAGCTTCATAAACGTAAAGAGTACGAGCCAAAGGATAGAGTCCTTTGCGCACATTGTGAACTGTTGGCAGGTATGCTCCTGAGCGCTCATCTTTGGAAAGAGTGAGAGGACGATTGCCGTCTCGTGTCGCCGAGAGGCCTGAGTAACCAACTGCCATTGGGTTGGATGCGGTCTCAGCTGCAATGTCAGCAGTTTCAGCTAACACTGTGACGCATGCACCAAAATCCTTGACCCCTACAATCGACTTGAATGTATCGGTTGTTCCCGAAAAGTCGTCACGGCGGAATGCTTGGATAGCGCCTGACAAACCTGATGCAGGAAATGCAGACCAATCGGTCACTTCACATGTAAAAATAGACTTCACTTGATTCAAGCTCAGCTTGGGAAGGTTGTTTGTCCCATTCACAAACACACCAAGGCCGTCCAAACCAACTGGGTGAGCAACAACTTCAATTCCGGCTGCTGCTGCTTTTGCGATTGCATCGCTTTTTGCAGCGCGTGACATGGGGGCAATCCCCTGTTGTCCACTGATGAGCGCCTTCTCGCCTTTGCTCGAACCACCGCCAACATACTGAATTTCATCTTGTAGACCTGAAGCTTGAATAGCGTCAGTCATAATACCAGCGAGTGTGTCGGAGCCTTCAAAAGTGAACGGTGCAGCGAACGCAGTCGCGCTGAAAAGACAAGCTGAAAAAATTCCTAATACCTTCATTTCCTACCTCCAAAGCATGCCCACAATTGGGACGACCATGCCTTAGTTTGAAAACAAAGCCATTCGCAATACGTGCCACATTCATTTCACATTCAATTGTGATTGTGGCAAATGAGGTTTAATTAGCCGTGGAATGTGGCATCGTTTATGGATAGATTTTTTCCAAATCGTCAAAAAAGTCATGGTCGGAATGCTCAGATGTCTCACGCGGGAGTACACCATGAGAAGTAAGTAAATTGCTGATAGCCTCTGTTCTGTCGTGTACTTCGCTATCTGAACCTTCAAGCAGCTCGCTTTCAAGCTCATAATAAGTTTTTGCTGCTTCTCCGAGTACATTGCTGTCGCAGCCGAGCTGGATTTTGAAAGTTTTCCCTCTGAGTGTTTCAACGCTCACTTTCCATCGGCTTTTCGTCACCACGGCCGAGGGAACAAGTTTTCCTGCAAGGTGTTCGACTGCTGCATCAAGCTCTCTGAGGGTAGGCCATTTCAGTGGCGACCACAGTTTCTCTAAAAATCTTTTTTGTTCAGTTGAAATGCTCTTGTGATTCAATCCAGCAGTTAAGATTGTGTGAGTCTGCTCGATTTTGCTCGCTATATGTGTTTTCTGGCTTACTACTCTTTTTGAGGAAATCTTTTCTGAAATCGAATAAGTAAAGCCGTTTTTCTTCAAGAAGCTTTGGCTAATTAACCATGATTTTTGAAGATTCACAGTATTAGATTTTTGCTGAATGCGCTGCTTCGCCTCTGGTGTGTTCTGCTTTCTCAAAAATGTTCCATCTTTGGCAACATCGAAATACGTGTCAATTCGAGTGTGTGAAGGGGCTT
>JBEAPS010000088.1:0-6598 GCA_041164285.1 Pseudomonadota bacterium | reverse complement strand
GCAAAAAGACTTTCTGAATATTCACGATCCGTATGTAAAACTACATCACTGTGGCCGGGACTTTTATGAGATCGGTTGTAAAACCGAACTCAGCCATAAACAGATTCTCGACACTGGTTTGCCAAGATGGATTTGCCCTATTGAACATAGATGGCCATCACATCCTGATGCAAAAGATTTCGCAGAGCGCGCTGCCCAAGGACTAATTAAGAAATTTGGAATGGCTGCAAAGTTAAATGTGGTTGTGTCTCCAACGCCAGAACTTCGTAACGTCGCAGCTCACGTAAGAGCAAGACTAAACCAACTTTTTTGTGACCTTAAAAAAAGTACGTCTGGCGACCTAACGGATAATACCGCGAATGATCGCCAGCTAGGATCAACACTCACCGCCCTTATTTATAGAAAGGGCGTATTGGCTGGCATTACTAAAAACATGACCGACACAGGCTCCCCTTTTGATGCCGGCTTGGGTTTTCTCAGTGCTAAGGAAGAACAGAATAAAGTTAGCAGAGCAGCTGGAAAAATTTTGGAAGTACTCAGCCTCCTCAAAAGCGTAAATATCGATTGCAATGACCTCAACAACTGGCTTGAACTCGGAGCGGCTCCCGGTGGCATGACTCAAGCCCTCGTGCTTGCTGGCGCTAGCGTCACAGCGGTGGATCTTGCCAACCTAAAACCTGAACTCCTTAAAAACGAAAACGTCACACACTTGAAAGTTCATTCCGACGAGATAACCACTGCAAAATCGTATTCAGCACTTCTCTCGGACATGAATGGACCCAGTGAACTTGCGGTCTCAACAGTTGCTCGACTCATCAAAACGATGAAACCTGGCGCAGTTATAGTGCACACGCTTAAAGTCCAAGACTTCGAAAGCATAAAATCTGCAGTTAGCTTAGCCACTCACTCATTCGAGATGAATGGCGCTCAAGTGATTTTAGTCCGCCACCTTTTCCACAATCGAAAAGAGCTCACAATTATTGCAGTTCGTCGATGACAACTATCGCAAAGCTTTGTGGATCTGCCATCGACGTACCTGATAAATCTAACACTCAATAAAAAGCCTTTAACAAAAAAAAAGACCCGCATTACTGCGGGTCTTTTTTACACGTTATCACAGCTAAAGGTTGCTGTGATGTAGCATCAACTGATCCAGTTGCATGAGGCAATTTCACTGAGCGTCAGCGCCCTGCTTTACTTCATCAACAAGTTCGATCAATGCGCGACGTGCATGGTCACCAGGTCTGAAGCCAAGCTTCATAATTCTAGTGAAGCCACCAGGCCGAGTTCCAGTCGCAGGAGCGACGTCTTTGAAGAGACGTGCAACGACTTCGGAACCATACAAGCGAGCTGCAGCAATTCTACGGTTGGCGACCGTGTCTTTCCTTGCAAGCGTGATCAATGGCTCAACCACACCGCGCAATTCTTTAGCACGCTCGACAGTGGTTTCAATGCGCCCACTTGTCAGTAACTGAGTCGCTAAACCACGCAGCAGAGCTTTTCTCTCTGTCGCATTACGATTCAGCTTTCTATAACCAAAACGATGTCTCATCGCAGTTTCCTACCTTTATGCCTTGAAATCACGTTCACGAATCCGAGTAGGGTCGAAGCCCTCAATCTTCATACCAAGATGAAGTCCCATCTCCGCCAAGATGTCTTTAATCTCATTGAGAGTCTTACGACCGAAGTTCTTTGTCTTCAGCATCTCGGACTCGCTTCGGTTCACTAACTCACCAATGTAGCGAATGCCAGCATTTTCTAGACAATTTGCAGCACGAACCGACAATTCAAGCTCATCTACAGACTTGTATAGACTTTCGTTGACACGAGCATCCACGGTCACTGCCTCAGCGACAGGAGCCTCATCATCAGCTTCTTGGAAGTTGATAAAGACAGACACCTGATCCTTCAGAATCTTAGCCGAATATGCGAGCGCATCTTCAGGAGATACCGCACCATTGGTGCTAACCTCGATCATGAGTTTGTTGAAGTCCGAACGCTGACCTACGCGTGTTTCCGAGACGGAAAAGCTCACACGTCGAACTGGAGAAAATACAGCATCCATGGGAATAACACCCACAGGAAGCCCTTCTTCCTTCACAGACTCACTGGTCACGTACCCTTTGCCTGAGCGCAAGTGCAACTCAGCTCTAAACCGACCACCCGCACCTACTGTGCAGATCACTTGGTCAGGATCGAGGATACGGAGAGATCCATCAGCCTGAATGTCGGCACCAGTGACAACTTTCGGGCCAACTACATCAATCGTAGCAACCTTTTCTGTCTCACCATCAAGCCATACACCCAGAGCTTTGAGGTTTAGAACAATCTCAGTTACGTCCTCAGCAACATCGGGTACCGTTGAAAACTCGTGCTCAACGCCTTCGATCTTGAGTCCTACGACCGCAGAACCCTGCAACGAGGAGAGCAAAACTCTTCGCAATGCGTTCCCCAGTGTTGTACCGAAGCCACGCTCAAGCGGCTTAGCGATAAACCGACCGAACACAGGGGTGACATCTTCTCTTTCTATAAACTGTGGCTTAACTAGCGCTTTCCAGTTGCTCTGCATCAATTACCCCATTCTAGAATACAATCGAACGCACATACGTGTGCGCTACGTGTTACTTAGAGTAAAGTTCGACCACCATCTGCTCGCGCGCAGGAACAGAGATGTCCTCACGAGCAGGTTTCGCCAATACCTCACCGGTAAAGCTAGAGTGATCCCATTTCAACCAAGCTGGAGCTCCATGCCCCTCACGCTTAGTGGATTCAAGAGCCGCTAAGACGGGCGCCATATTACGGCTTCCCTCGGCCAACGTCACCTTGTCTCCAACCTTCAAAGTTGCTGAAGGAATGTTCAGGCGCTTGCCGTTCACCAGAATGTGGTTGTGGCGAACAACTTGTCTTGCTGCATTACGGCTTGAAGCGAGGCCCAAACGGTAAACAACTGAGTCAAGACGAAGCTCGAGACCTTGAAGTAGAACTTCACCAGTCTTGCCTTTACGAGCAGCAGCTTTCTCAAACATGCCACGGAACTGCTTTTCGAGAATTCCGTACACGCGACGAAGTTTTTGTTTCTCACGCAACTGGTTGCCGTAGTCGGACAACTTCGTGCGACGAGCTCCGTGTTGACCAGGAGCTGATTTGCGCTTGTCTACAGCGCACTTATCTGTATAGCAGCGGTCGCCTTTCAAATAGAGCTTAACGCCCTCGCGACGACACATTCTACAACTTGGACCAATATAACGAGCCACGATTTAATCTCCAATTCAATTAGACGCGACGACGCTTAGGTGGACGGCAGCCATTGTGTGGAATGGGCGTCTCATCCTTGATGAGCGTTACTTTCATACCTGCAGCGGAAATCGCTCTGATAGCAGATTCACGGCCAGAGCCAGGACCTGTTACCACGACCGAACATGAGCGCATGCCCGACTCCATCGCCTTGCGAGCAGCATCTTCTGCAGCCATCTGAGCTGCAAAGGGAGTGCTTCGGCGCGAGCCCTTGAAGCCCTTGCTTCCTGAGCTAGACCAAGTCACCACGTCACCATTGACGTCCGAAAAGGTCACGATCGTGTTGTTAAAACTTGCCGAAATCGTAGCGATTCCGACGGGAACGTTGCGCTTAACACGCTTCTTTTTGCTGACCGCCTTGTTCATAATTCACTCACTTCAGCTGGCTATTATTTCTTCTTGTTCGCAACAGTCTTTTTAGGACCTTTGCGGGTACGCGCATTTGTCTTGGTACGTTGGCCACGCGCAGGCAAGCCGCGACGATGGCGAAGACCACGATAACAACCCAAATCCATCAGTCGTTTCAAATTAGACTGAACCAAGCGACGAAGGTCACCCTCCACCAAAAGGCCATTGTCAATCGCCTTACGGATGAGATTCACTTGGTCATCTGTCAAATCCTGAGCTCTGATGTCACGGCTGATAGAAAGACCGTCAAGCAGCTTTTGAGCTGTTTTACGACCAATTCCATAAATGTAAGTCAGAGAAACTTCAATCCGCTTTGCTCGCGGAATATCTACACCGGCAATACGTGCCACGGAATACCCCCAAAACCTTAACCTTGGCGTTGCTTATGTTTCTTGTTTGAGCAAATCACTCGAACAATACCCTCACGACGAATGACTTTGCACTTGTCGCAGATGGGCTTAACGCTCGCACGAACCTTCATGATCACCTCTCGATACAAAAATCTTACTTCGCTCGGAAAACAATCCGACCGCGTTGGAGATCGTAAGGACTCAACTCGACCTTCACCCTGTCGCCAGGAAGTATATTGATGAAGTTCATCCTCATTTTCCCAGACACATGAGCTAGAACAATATGGCCATTCTCAAGCTCCACTCTGAACATATTGTTCGGAAGCTTTTCAGAGACAGTACCTTCTACCTCAATTCGATCATCACGTTCCATACACATCCCACCAATGACCGAAGTCCACTTCGCCCAGTCGCTAACGCAAAATTAGCGAGCAAGCAACTGGTTACTTCAGTTTTTTCATAATGACAGCACCCACCTCAAGATAGACAAGCTCTGGCTCTTGATTTGCATCGACCCGATGCAACAACTGCCTTTGCTCATAACTACCAGAAACAGGAGCAGTTTCAGCATCATACACACCGAGACGCTTTGAAACCGACTCAGGTTCATCGTCCTTTCGACGTGCATAAGAATCTGTGGCATCACAGGAACTACAGGACGAGGGGGCTAAACCCTCTGCGTTTCCTGACACCACCGCAGAGCACTTCTGACAAGTCCATCGATTGCTCAGTCGCTTGACCAAAACATCTCTAGCAACCTCAAAGTCAATTGCCGCGTCGACCTTGAGATCTAACTTAGAAAGCACTCTGTCGAGTATCTCTACTTGACTTAAATTACGTGGCACCCCATCAAGAAGCAGAGAGCTCTTTCCAGCGAGCAAGGCTCTTTGCAGGGTACCAGAGCAACACTCGAACAACGTTACGTCATCAACGAGCATTCCTGATTCAACCAACTGCTTTACCTTTTGACCCAGTGCCGAGCCAGACCGAATTTCCTCACGAAGAAGAGCTCCAGTCGATATATGGACAGCACCAATTCGATTGGCAATCAAAGCAGCCTGAGTTCCTTTGCCAGCTCCAGGGGCACCTAGAAAAACAAAAACCTTCACGATGGGCTCCGCTGAGGATTGGGGCCGAGGTTTGGCATTTCAGAGTTGTCGTTGGAGAAAAGCAGCGAATCATAACGTTGAGTAGCAAGCTGCGCACTCACTTGTCGGACAGTCTCTAGTGCAACACCAACGACGATCAACAAGCTTGTACCACCTACGAAAAGCTGCTCTGAGAAACTCCCTGTCACAATCTGCGGAATTAGACACACTAGGTTCATGTAAAGGGCACCTGCCAGTGTCAGTCGAGTCACGACCATGTCGAGAGCTTCTGCTGTTTCTGAACCAGGCCTTATACCAGGGATATAAGCATTTTGTTTCTTTAAGTTCTCTGCAATATCGTCTGGCTTGAATGTAATCGAAGTGTAAAAATAGCAGAAAAACATAACCAAAATTGCAAACAAAATATTGTGCAACCATTGATTTGGGAAAAGTGCTGACATCCAAGGACTCTCAGATTTTGCCAAAAAGCCACCAAAAGTCAGCGGAACTGCTAAAATCGTACTTCCAAAAATTGCTGGAATCACGCCAGACATGTTGACTTTTAGAGGCAAGTGGGTCGTTTGACCCGACATAACCCTATTTCCAACCAATCTTTTTGCGTAGTGCACCGCAATTTTTCTGTAACTTTGCTCAATGAACGAAATTCCAAAAACAGTTATTACAAGAAAGCCACCCAAACCGAGTGCTGTAACCACAGTCATTGAGTTGTCTTTCAGGGCTGTGACAACAGAGCCGACCCCACTTGGAAAGTAGGCAACGATCCCCGCAAAAATAATCAATGAAGTGCCGTTACCTATACCCTTCTCGGTAATTTGCTCACCGAGCCACATGACAAAGCAAGTACCAGCTGTGAGTAGCAATGCAGCCAGAACTCGGAAACTCAGTCCAGGCTCAAGTACTGCAGCTCCTGCTACGGTACTTGGTGCACCTTCGAGCGCCATCGCTGCTCCAAAGCCCTGAACAACAGCTATTATTACCGCAAGCGTTCTTGTGATTCTGTTTAGTTTTTGTCGGCCAACTCCGCCTTCTTTCTGAAGCTGCTCCAGCATTGGAACAACTACGGTCATCAGCTGAATGATGATGCTCGCAGAAATGTACGGCATAATACCGAGTGCAAAAATAGAAAACTGATTTAGCGCGCCACCTGAAAACATATTTAACATTTTCAAAAGGCCGCCTGAGTTTTGGCTGGCAAGTGCCACGAGTGCCTTAGCATTCACACCCGGTGTCGGGATATGAACGCCAAGTCGAAAAACCATAAGAGCTGCAAGAGTAAATATAACTCTCTTTAACAATAAGTTCTCACCGTTTCCTTCGGCAAGTGCCATCGCGTCCTTACTCCTCAATCTTCACGCCAGCGGCGCCAAGTTTTTCACGTGTAGTCCCTGACACGCGGATAGATTTAACAGTCTTTAATGACTTTGGCACGTCGCCAAC
>JBEAPS010000087.1:0-18103 GCA_041164285.1 Pseudomonadota bacterium | reverse complement strand
GGGAGCAGTTGCTTTACGAAATGGGTCACCCGCAGAGCTATATCACTCCTGATGTGATCGCCGACTTCACGACGATACAGTTGAAGCAAGAAGGTGAGGATCGCGTCCAAGTGTTTGGAGTGCGCGGACGTCCGCCTACTGATCTTCTCAAAGTGAGCGTTGCTTATGCGGATGGCTACAAAGCGAGTGGAACCCTCATCATTTCGGGCCCCGACGCGCGAGCGAAGGCCGAAGTTTTCTCTGAAATACTGTGGGCAAAGCTCGATGCCGAACTGAGGCGATCTGGTCTACCGCTCGTGCGCAAGTCGATGACAGAATACATCGGAGATGATGCCACTCATAGGAATCTTTCGCCTGAGCTTCCTGCAAAAGAGGTGCTTGTGCGCTTTGGTGCTTTGGCATCTGACAAAGCCACACTGCAAGTATTTCGTAAAATTCTTCCGAGTCTCATTCTGAGTGGACCTGCTGGGGTGGCAGTCACAGGTGGAGCTCCGGCAATCAGCGATGTTGTGAGTTATTGGCCTGCACTCATTCCGCAATCTACAGCTCTCGCAGCCGTTTGGGTAGGAGAGTGCGATGCTGCCTCGGGTGCCATTTCAACACTTTCACAGACAGAAAATATCGCTTGGCCAGTGACTGGTGGTACATCCGACGTTAGTGTTCCTTCTGCCGACACGTTCAAAACATCTGGTGTCGATATGAGCGTTACCGAGCGAATGCCGCTGTGGTCCATTGCTCATGCGCGCAGTGGTGACAAAGGTGATACCGCTAACATTGGCTTAATCGCGCGCTCGCCTGAGTGTTATGCATGGTTACGCGACTCGGTAACTGCAGCTCACGTGAAGGAGTGGTTCAAAGGAACATGTCACGGAAAAGTCAATCGTTTTGTGGTTCCAAATTTATGGGCGCTCAACTTTCTTCTCGAAGAAACACTCGATGGTGGCGGAACCATGAGCTTGTGTATTGACGCTCAGGGCAAAACACTCAGTCAGGCTTTGCTGCGCTGTGAGATGGACGTACCTGTTGCATTGCTCAAGACGATAGACTCATTGCACGCAGCACCAGAGTCTGAGCTATTCAAGCGCGGGTGAGTCTCGAAGGAAGTTTTACAATGAAAAAAAAGAAACTTGAACTGACAGCAGACTACAGTGGAGAGACTTTGCGTGTCCGGCATCTCGGTGGAGGTGTTGTGAACGTCGTGCTCAATCGGCCCGATGTGCGCAATGCATTCAATGCTCAGATGATTTCAGAAATGAACGACGTTCTTTCGGAACTCGCAGCGACGCGTGAGGCATCGAACATGAGAATTCTTCTGTTAACGGGAGAAGGGTCAGTTTTTTGCGCAGGCGCTGACCTCAATTACATGAGAGAACAAGCAAAGAGTAATGAAGCACAGAGTTTGCAGGATGCACGGATTCTAGCAACTTTATTTTATCGGCTGGCGAGTTTTCCAACAACTGTCATCAGTGCTGTTCGTGGTGCTGCAATTGGTGGTGGATTTGGTGTTGTGTGTTGCTCTGATGTGGTTGTTGCGGAATCTGCGGCACTGTTTGCAACAAGCGAAGTGAGACTGGGTATTGTTCCCGGTGTCATCAGTCCCTATATCGTCCGTAAAATTGGACTCGGGCGTGCCAGTGCAGCCATGCTTTCGGGTGCACGAATGACAGCAATGGATGCTGCTTCGCTGGGACTCGTCAATCAAGTGGTCTACATCTCCTCAGACTCAAATGCATTTGAGGTCACGGTTGCAAAAATTATCAACGAACATCTGGCGGCTGCACCCAATGCGGTTCGCAGAACCAAAGAGCTGTTACGTCGCGTGAGCCCGCTGCCCGATCCTGGGCTGTTTGAATTCACATCTCAGTCTATTGCCTTGGCACGATGTTCTGATGAGGGGCAGACTGGACTCGGGTGCTTTTTCGATAAAAAGACGCCGCCGTGGAATCACTTGATAGAACCTTCTCTTATAAAAGGCTCATGAATGAAACGACTTGTCATTGCCAATCGTGGCGAAATAGCCAGACGAATTCTGCGAGCCGGCCGTCAGTTCGGATGGAAAGTCGCAGTGATTTCCACTCCTGAAGACAGTGATTCGCCTATTCGTTTTGAGGCCGATGACGTATTGGAGGTCGATAGCTTTTTAAATTCAGAAGCAATTGTTCGTGAGGCGCTTCGCTGGCGTGCACAGCTTCTTCATCCCGGATACGGATTTCTCTCTGAGAACGCTGACTTTGCTCATTTGGTTGAAGATGCGGGGATAGCATTCGTTGGGCCTACGCCACTCAACATGCGCGCTATGGGTGGCAAAGAATCTGCGAAGGGTTTTGCAAAAAAATGCAATGTGCCAACACTGGAAGCTTTGCTGAATCAGGAACTCAGAGACATCCCATCGGAGGAGTGGCAAAAACTTTTTAAACAAAGGGGCATTGTTGCTCCCTATCTTGTGAAGGCAAGTGGCGGTGGCGGTGGCCGCGGCATGAGAGTGGTTGAACATTTCTCAGAGTTGCCAGATGCGATCAGTAGAGCTGCGCAAGAAGCAAAGGCCAGTTTCAATGATCCAACAGTATTTGTTGAACGTTATCTTGTGGCTCCGCGTCACGTAGAAATACAGGTATTCGGCGACGGTCAGGGTGGAGGTGTGTTTTGGGGTGAGCGAGAGTGTTCATTGCAACGCCGACACCAAAAAGTTCTCGAAGAAGCTCCGAGTCCGGTTGTTGATGCTAAGCTGCGTGAACGCATGGGGCGGGCTTCTTTGTCGCTTGTTCGTGAAACTAAATACCGCGGAGCAGGAACGGTTGAGTTTCTTCTGACAAACGACGGGGAGTTTTTCTTTCTTGAAATGAACACGAGGCTCCAGGTCGAGCATCCCGTGACTGAGCTCGTGTATAATATCGACTTGGTGAAAGCTCAATTTGAACTGGCTCTTGGGCAATGGCCAAACGGATTTCCATCTCCCCATGAATTTTCGGTTCCTACTCCTCAGGGAGTTGCCATAGAGGCGCGTTTGCTCGCGGAAGATCCGCGCTCCGGATTTCTGCCCACACCTGGGCCATTGAAAGTATATCAGGAGTGCACTGTGCCCGGTATTCGGTTCGACTCAGGGGTTGTTGAGGGCGGGCGTGTCAATGACAGGTTCGATTCGATGATAGCAAAAGTAATTGCACATGCTCCTACGCGCGCTGCAGCGTGCGACCTCCTTGCAAAAGGTTTGGAGCAAACCACAGTGCATGGCTGCACAACCAACCTTCCATTTCTCATTAACGTAGCACTTCATGGGGACTACATAGAGGGCGACGTCTCAACCGCTTGGATTGCAAGAAATGTTGACTCACTTGTGGCAAGTTTGTTGCCGGAGGACCTTGCTGATTTCTTTTCACGTGAAGACGTAAGACGCGCACTCGCAGCTGCATTGTTATTGCGGCATTCAAAACTAAATCATTTTGCACCTGTGCCAACGTATGGAAACTCCATTGGCGATCGGTTTGCTTCGTTGCTTGGTGTATCGAATTCAACAGTAAATGGTGGATTAAATGTCGGGTCGAATTCCGAATATGGCGAGGTTAAAGTTTGTCCCGGAGTGGGTGAACATGAGTTTCGTATTTCGGGAAAAGGCTTGATTGAGATTCTCCGTCGACTTGATGCAGATACCCTTCAAGACAAAACACCGAGCCTTCGCTTGGCAGTTCATAGGGCAAACGCACTTCATCTGAGCAATCAAGAAATTTCATGTCAGCTCTCCCGCCCTCGTGGCGAGTGCCTTCAACTGACTGTTTTCGGTGAAACTCTTACACTTCCTTGGCCCGATGACACCCGGGCTGGACTCGATCATGCTGGAAGCAGTTCTTCGGCCGACTCATTTTTGAAAGCCCCCATGGCCGGTAAGGTTCTTGAAGTTCGGGTTGCAGATGGCGATAAGGTACATGAGGGCGATCTGCTGTTCGTGCTGGAATCTATGAAGATGCAGTTGGAAATTCGAGCGCCGCGCGCTGGTGTTGTTGTGGATATTCGGGTTGTTGCGGGAATGACACTTGCAGGACCGGAAGTTTTGGCCGAGATCAAAGATCTGTAAACACGTGACCCACTGGCGGGCACAGGAGATGTATCTAATGAAGCATGATTTTTCAGCAGAGTTAAAGGAACTCACCCAGTCTGTTCGCGCCTTCGCCGCAAAAGAGCTTTATCCGCATGCCGATGAGCTTGACCGCGAAGAGCGTCTCGCACCGGGTATTTTCAAGAAACTTGGCGATTTGGGCATTCTTGGAATTACAATTCCTGAAGAGTTCGGCGGTGCAGAGTTGGGTGCCAAAGCAATGGTCTCAGTCATGGAAGAGCTGAGTTATGCTGAACCGGGAACATGTTTGTCCTATTTGGCGCATAGCCTTCTTTTTGTGCACAACTTGGCTCAGAATGGCTCAAAAGAGCAGTGTCTGCAGTATCTACCGAAATGTGTGACTGGAGAGTACGTGAGTGGCATGGCCATGACCGAACCAGGTGCTGGCTCCGATGCTGTGGGCATGTCAACCCGCGCAGTGCGTGAAGGCGACTATTATGTTCTTAATGGCACAAAAATGTTCATCACCAATGGACCCATCGGTGATGTGTTTCTTGTTTACGCACGCACGGGTGAAGGTCGTCAAGATCTCACGACATTCATTGTTGAAAGCGGTTTTCCGGGTTTCTCGGTGAGTAAAAAACTTTCAAAAATGGGCATGCGTTCAAGCCCAACAGGCGAGTTGATTTTCAAAAACTGTCGGGTACCCGTTCAAAATCGTGTGGGTGAAGAGGGTGCAACAGTCAAGCACATGATGAAAAACCTTGATATTGAACGTGTTGGTCTTGCTGCAATGAGCCTTGGGATTGCGAGAGCTTGTCTCGATCACTCACTCAAATACGCGCAAGAGCGCAATCAATTTGGCGGCCCTATCGTCAACTTTCAGGCCGTGAGCGACAAAATTTCCAATATGTACATCGGTTATAGAGCCGCACGTGCGCTCGTTTACGAAGCTGCCTATGTCATCGACGACGGGCGCAGAGCGAATCAGGAGGCGGCCGCAGCCAAGGTGTTTGCATCTGAAATGGCCACCAAAGTGGCTCTCGATGCCATTCAGGTTCTCGGCGGCTATGGATATATTCGAGAGTTTCCTGTGGAGCGCTTGATGCGTGATGCTAAGTTGCTTGAAATAGGTGGCGGAACTAGTGAGATCCTTCGCAGCATAATCATCAAAGAGTTCATACGTAAAACTCGTTGATGTACACCGTCTGTCAGGGTGTAAAATCTGTTTACAGGTAGAAAAAGAGGGGCTTTCCCTCTTTTTTTGTTTCAATTCGGCTACTTAATAAGCCAAGTGGTTATGGCACGTCCTCTGCTTCAGTGTCCCAGTCTAGGAAAAATGTTGAGGAGGCCAAGTATGAGAGTCGGTATCCTGTTGTGGTCTTTAATGTTTCCTTTAATGGCTGTTGTAACTTCTTGTGGCGAGTTTGTAGCTACGGACAGTCAGTCACAGTGGATTTTTGGTCAAAAACAACCCGAGCGGATTCATTACTCAATATCTGCCGATGGTCGGGCAATTCCCGAAGTTGTTGCTAAGTTTTTAACCACAGCCGACAGTTTTGGGCGAGGGGTTCGGCAGTACCGTTTGGGAAGCTATCAAAAGTCGGTGACCGACTGTAGCGGGTTCCTTGGACAGGCACATAGGGCTGCGGGACATGGTGCGATTGTTTATCAGTTCGATAGAGATCCTTTCAATTTTACCCAATGTCATGGCGGTTTAAAACCGGGCGACGTGGTTCTTCTTGCTTATCCCGGTCGGCAGCCTGATCATTGGATTATGATGGGCGATGTGGTCGATAAGAAGTTCCACTCAGCTAAGAATGTGATCATGGATGTTTCTTCAGACTATGTTGGTGGAGTGCCCTACTTTAAGGGTGAATTGGGTCGAAGACGCAATTTGATGACTCGAAGAGTGTATGCATGCAGGCGTCACAAAACTTTCGATAGAGCTTGGCGACAGCTTGAGATTCAAATGCGTGAAGACGCTAGCGAGGCGGCCAAGGATAAACAAAAAAATGAAAAATTAGACAGTGAGATGAACGAGACTCAGCCCTCTGAGGAAACAACAGCGGACGTTTTGCAGACCGATGATGCAGAACGTGATGCAACTCCCGACGCGGGGAGTCAGACAAGTGAAGTCGATGAATCCGTAAGTAGTTAAAGGGTTCAAGGGCTGGGGATACTATGTTCTGACACTCTGCACAGTCTCTCCGTTGCCGAGCTTATCTTCACCTGTTACCATTCAGTTGTTATGTGACTTTTCTGACTGAACAGGTGAACCGTGCAAGATACAGCTCGCAACATAGTCGTTCGTGAGTTACCCGCATCGCAAGAGCGGCTCCCCCTGTTTATTGTCGGAGACGTTCATGGATGTGCGCGTGAGTTGCGTGATTTAGTTGTTAAGGCTCGCCAGCGGGTCGCTGAATTTCAGCTTGTGCTCGTTGGAGACCTTTTCACGAAGGGACCAGACCCTGTTGGTGTTTTTGATCTGATTCATGAGTTCAATGCCATTTGTATTAAGGGGAACCATGACTGGGCTTTGTGGGCTGCCATGATGCAAGCCCAGAGAAGAGGCTTGCAAACCCTTCCAGAGCATACCCAGCAAACTCTCCATCTTGTTCGTCATCACAGGCGTGCACTTTTTGATTTCGTCAACAGCCTGCCGCATGCGTTGCGCACAACGGTGAAGCCAAGTCGCGAGCGTAAGGGGTGGGAATCAGAATATCCAATGATTGTGGTTCATGCAGGCATAGATCCCATTGCAGGTGTTGGTGCTACGCCCGAGCGCATGCTGCTAACAGCACGTTATGTGCGTTGGGAAGATGTTGAGACTAAAAAGAAGCTTCTCTTGGTACCGTCCGGCTATCGCGCTGAAATGCTGGCTGAGGCAGAGCAAAAGCAGGCGTTAGGAGCTCCAATTCCGAAAGGGGCCGCACCGGAGTTGCCAACCCCACGTGCAACTATGAAGCCAAAGTTCGATATCCCAGATAAATTTCGCTGGCATGAGCTCCATACAGGGCCTGATCTGATTGTCTTCGGGCATGACGCCAAACAGGGCTTGTTCAGAAAGACTTTGTCCTCTGGTCGCCCCATTTGTGTCGGCCTTGACACAGGTTGTACTTATGGACGGCAGTTGACCGGTTATTTTCCTGAGCTCGATGACGCTGTTCAGGTCGATGCGAAGCGGGCATACTTTGACCTTGCAAAAAATGTAATTGTCCTCAAAGGCCCTTCACCCAGACTCGCAGTCTGATTTCAGCCTGAGAGAAAACAATGTCCAAAAAGCAATTCGAAGTTCACTTTCATAACGATGAAGTTCTCAATGAGCTTTTTCAGGGCAACGAGCAGTTCCTCAATTTGCTTCTGAGACAAACTGTTCGCACTGAACAGGTGATTGCCCGTTCGTACTCTGAGGGAACGTGGAATCAGTTCTCTGGTCATGACCTGCTCGCTCATCTCGGAAGAGCTGTAAGGAACTGGCAGTCGGCTTTGGCTGGTCTAGCTGTGGCCTCGAAGTCCGAGCTGGGGCCTACAATTCTTTTTATGACGCGCAATAGCTACACCGCCTTTGCTGCATCGCTCGCTGCGGCGCTTGCGGGCTACAATGTGATGTTTATGCCGCTGCATGGATCGCAAGCAGACATCAAGTGGTGCCTTGAATATTTTGGTGCAGTAGCGATTGCCACAGATATTGTGGGATTTGCTCACGAGATTAAAGATGTGGGTGTCGCAGTTTTTGATATCTCAGCATATCATTGGGGTGTTCGTGATTTAGTTCTTGAGCCTGCGTTGCTTACGTTATTTCGGTGGCACAAGGCTGCGCCTGAGTTGCGCGAAGCGAAGAGGCAGACAAAATCTTTTCCTGAGTTAGCAGGCGAGATTCCAAAGCGTATTGGAAAATTCAACTTCATCTCATTTGGGCATGATGGATTTCAGCGGCCAGAGTCAATCTCGTTGGATGCAATGGTGGTGACTGCGAATCATCTTTTGATACATCTCAATACTCCTGAAGGGCTCTACTGGAAAACTCTGGAAGTCCTACCCTTGGCAAATCCGTTTTCACATGTTTCTCGGTTTTGTGCGTTGCTGAAAAACGGAGTGATTGGATTTCCGCAGTTAGGTGGCGATTTTGAGGCTCATTTGCGAATTTTACGTCCGACTGTCATTCTAGTGAATCCTTCAGAACTTGAAAAACTGGCTAATCATGTCAAAGAGCAATTGCATTTACCTGGGTTTAGTCCGCGTATTGCGGTTGGCTCGCGCCTTGATAAAGTCAGAAATTATCTAAAAACGGGTCGAGCTCTGAAACTACCAGAGTCGGTTTTTGATGCAGCCTCTAGAACATTGTTGTGGGCGAGTAGGAATGCGATTGGGCAGGAGTTTGTAAAATTTACATTGGCTGATTTGCAACTCGTCATTCATGGTTTGGCTCCTGCGCGCGAAGCGCATGTTGAGATGTTGGGGCGACTGGGTGTGCCTGTAGTAGAAACATATGGTGTAACCGCTGCGGCAGGTGTTCTCTCGGCAAACACCTTTGATGCGCCTCATCTCAATCTCATTGGTCAGCCTCTTTCACATGTTTCCTTTCGGCTCGGTCGCAACTCCTCTCTTGAGTATCGACTGAATCACCCTGCGTTTGAGCGATCTGGTGTTTGGCAAGACACTGGCGACGTTGCCCAGATGACGCCATTTGGATTCAAAATCACTGGCCGAAGAAAACATCTGTTTGTTACTGCAGGTGGTTTGACAATTTCGCCAGTTCGCTTGGAGCAGCTGTTGTGTGAATTTCAAGAAATACTCGACGCCTGTATTGTAGGCGACAAAATGCCTTATTTGTCTGCTTTGGTTGTATTGTCAGCAGATGCTCAAGCTGAATTTCGCACTGAGCCCGAAAAGATTCGTGATGTATTGCAGCAACACATTGGAAGAGTGAATGAAACTCTTCCTCGTCATGCAACAATTAAAAAGTTTTTGGTATTAGAAAAACCCTTTCAGGAATCACTGGGCGAAAAATTACCGACCGGTAGTCTGAATCGTCTAAAAATCAATGAAACTCGGAAGAGTGAGATCGAATCTCTTTATCAAGTTGTTTCTTCCTGAAGAAATAGCACTGCTGTGATTCTGTCACAGTTTCGTTTGCTGTTTGACCTCCCTGATTTTCATAGGTTAGTCTGGTGGCAGCCAATCTCAAAAGACGAGCATCAAACGGGTGGGTGCTGACAATCGGTTGGTTTGCGCAGCTGGAGGAGCCATGCAACAGACTCACAAGATCTACGATATTGTTCGGGATGCCTATAGTCCGACTCACTATAATGAACTGAACTGGCAAGGTAGTTTTGCAGACTATCTCGAACTTGTGGAGAAGAATCCTAAGATCTGCCGTTCGGCTTTTCAGCGCGTACACGATATGATCATGCATTTCGGTACATATGAATACGTGGAGCATAAGAAAAAACTTGTTCACTACAAGTTCTTCGACGATCCGCTTAACAACGGTAAAGATGCTGTTTTTGGTCTCGATGTTCACTTGGTGAAGCTTGTAAACTTTTTTAAAGCCGCAAGTTTGCGCTACGGTCCAGAAAAGCGCGTGTTGTTGTTGCATGGCCCTGTGGGTTCAGCAAAGTCAACAATTGCGCGTCTCCTCAAAAAAGGACTTGAATGGTATTCCTATCAGCCAGATGGCTGTCTTTACACATATGATTGGATCAATTTAAAAGAGCATCTTCATATGGACGACACAATGGCGTGTCCGATGCATGAAGAGCCTCTGCGCCTCATACCCGAAGAAGCGAGAAGTAAGGTGTTGAGCCACCTCAATAAAGGCAAGGCTTTCGATCAGAAGATTTTTGTAGAGGGTAACATCGACCCTGCATGCCGTTTCATTTTTAACGAACTCATGAAGAAATACGGCGGCGATTGGGAAAAGGTTGTTAAGAATCACATTCGTGTTCGTCGACTTCTTCTCTCTGAAAAAGATCGCGTCGGAATTGGCACTTTTCAGCCTAAAGATGAAAAAAATCAGGACTCAACTGAGCTCACTGGTGACCTCAATTACCGTAAAATTGCTGAATACGGTTCTGACTCCGATCCGCGCGCGTTCAATTTTGACGGTGAGTTTAATATTGCAAATCGCGGAATGGTTGAGTTTGTGGAAATGCTCAAGCTCGACGTGGCATTTTTGTATGACCTTCTTGGCGCTTCTCAGGAACACCGAATTAAGCCGAAGAAATTCGCTCAAACTGATATCGATGAGGTGATTGTCGGCCACACCAACGAGCCAGAATACCGCAAACTTCAGAACAATGAGTTTATGGAAGCTTTGCGCGACCGTACAGTTAAAATCGATGTGCCGTACATTACGAAGTTAAAGGAAGAAACCAAAATCTACCGCAAAGACTTCAATGCAGAAAGTGTACCGCACATCCACATTGCGCCTCATACAATTGAAACTGCGGCAATGTGGGCGATTCTCACACGGCTCGAAGAACCCAAAAAAGCGAATCTCACTGTTATGCAAAAGCTTAAGCTGTATGATGGCAAGACCCTCGCTGGATACACTGAGGATAACATCAAGGAATTGCGCAAAGAGGCTAATCGGGAAGGTCTCGACGGAATTTCTCCTCGCTATATTCAAGACAAGATCTCTAACTCGTTGGTTGATGATCGGGGAAATGGTTGTATCAACCCGTTTATTGTTCTCAATGAACTTGAAGGTGGTTTGAAGAACCACTCGCTGATTCGCGATGAAGAAACTAAAAAGCGCTACCGCGAGTTACTTGCTGTCGTGAAGCAGGAGTATGAAGATATCGTTAAGAATGAAGTTCAACGTGCCATTTCAGCTGATGAAGAGGCGATCGCGAAACTTTGCGGTAACTACATTGACAACGTGAAGGCTTACACTCAAAAAGAGCGGGTCCGTAATAAGTACACCGGCCAAAGCGAAGAGCCTGACGAGCGGTTGATGCGCAGTATCGAAGAGAAAATCGATATCCCTGAAAGCCGTAAAGATGATTTCCGTAGAGAAATTATGAACTACATTGGCGCTCTTGCACTCGAAGGCAAAACCTTCGACTACAAAACCAATGAGCGCTTGCATAAAGCGCTAGAGCTTAAACTCTTTGAAGATCAGAAGGACACGATTAAGCTCACAAGCCTCGTGTCGAATGTGGTTGACAAAGAAACTCAAGCTAAAATTGACGTCGTGAAAAACCGCCTCATCAAGAACTATGGTTACTGCGATATTTGCTCAAATGATGCACTTCATTTTGTGGCAAGTATTTTTGCGCGCGGAGACGTGAAACGTTCTTCAACATAATCGTTTGTTGAAGACTCGCTTTATGTTGTCTGCGCCTGAGGAGAGTCTGAATGAAGATGGAAACTGACGTCAATCGCTTCAGACGCATTGTTCGGGGGCGAATCAAGGACAATCTGAAACGTTTTATCTCTTCGGGCGAACTGATTGGTCGGCAAGGGAATAAGCAGGTGACGATACCTCTCCCGCGTATCGACTTGCCTCGTTTTCAGTTTGGAGGAAATCAGCAAAAGGGGGTTGGTCAGGGCGATGGACAACCAGGCGATCCCCTCAACCAAGGAAAGCCGCAGCCGGGAGAGGGTGAGGCAGGACAGAATCCAGGCGAACATGGGCTCGAGGTTGATGTTTCGCTTGAGGAATTGGCAGATATTCTTGGTGAGGAGCTTCAACTGCCCCGCATTGAGGATAAGGGTAAAAAGAACGTCAAATCTCGTAAATTCAAATATCATGGCGTATTAAAAACCGGTCCCGAAGGGCTACGCAACTTCAAGCGAACTTATAAGGAAGCACTCAAGCGTCAGATATCGTCGGGTGATTATGTTCCTGAGGCGCCGAAAGTTATTCCTATTAAGGAAGACAAGCGGTACCGGAGTTTTAAAATTGAAGAAAATCCCGAGGCAAGCGCTGTCATTATCTACATGATGGACGTGTCGGGATCCATGGGCGATGAACAAAAAGAGATTGTGCGTCTCACCGCGTTTTGGCTCGACACATGGCTCAAACGAAACTACGACAACATCGAAACACGCTTTATCATCCATGACGCAGTTGCTCGCGAGGTTGATGAGCAAACTTTCTATCACACAAAGGAAAGCGGCGGGACGTTAATATCGAGCGCTTATAAGTTGTGTGAAAAAATTATCAAAGATGACTACCCTATCGATGAGTGGAATGTTTATTTGTTCCACTTTTCCGATGGTGATAACTGGAGCGGCAACGACACGAACGAATGTATGGTTTTGCTCGACAACGTGATGCTGCCAGCTTCGAATTTGTTTTGCTATGGCCAGGTTGAGAGCCGATACGGAAGTGGTCAGTTTCTCAAAGATTTAGAAAAGCATTTTGGCGAGTCGCAGGAAAAAGTTGTGACCCATCAAATCAAAGACCGTGACGGCATCATGAATGCTCTCAAGGTTTTTCTTGGCAAAGGAAAATAACGATGGTCATGGACCCCCGCCTGACAAGCGAGCTGACACCTGAATTAAGAAACATTGTTATGGAGATTGAGTCCAACTGTCGCACTCTTGGGCTCGATTTCTTTCCAGTGATTTTTGAAATGGTTGATTATCAGCAGATGAGCGAAATAGCCTCGTATGGTGGTTTTCCGACCCGATATCCGCATTGGCGCTTCGGGATGGAATACGAGCATCTTTCAAAGAGCTATGAATACGGATTGAGTCTCATATATGAGATGGTGATCAATAATGATCCCTGTTATGCATATCTACTCAAGAGCAATTCTTTAGTTGATCAAAAAACTGTGATTGCTCACGTTTACGGCCACTGTGATTTTTTTAAGAATAATTATTGCTTTTCGCACACTAATAGAAAAATGCTTGATGAGATGGCGAATCATGGAAGTCGTGTTCGTCGCTACATTGAGGAAGTTGGTCATGATGAAGTTGAGTCGTTCATCGACACCTGTCTCACTTTAGAGAACCTGATTGACCAACATGCGCCTCATATACGGCGTGAGCCAAAACTCGCGCGCGATGCGGAAGAAACGCTTTCGCCTGACAAGCGTCCGGTACCTAAGTTGCCTTCGCAGCGAAGTTACATGGATGGATACATCAATCCTGAAAGTTACATTAAAGAGCAGCAAGAAAAGATTTTAAGAGAGGCGGAAAAGGAAAAACGTTTCCCAGAGTCGCCAAGAAGAGATGTTCTTCAGTTTTTAATTGACTATGCCCCATTAACAGCTTGGCAGCGTGATGTTCTCTCAATCGTTCGTGAAGAAGCATATTACTTTGCTCCTCAGGGACAAACTAAAATAATGAATGAAGGTTGGGCAGTCTACTGGCATTCAAAGCTCATGACTCAGTTTGTACTCAACGACTCCGAGGTGATTGATTACTGCGATCACTATGCAGGTGTGACAGCAACCTCTGGTATGCGCCTCAATCCTTACAAAGTAGGTGTAGAACTGATGAGGCATATCGAAACGCGCTGGAACAAGGGGCGATACGGACTGGACTACATGCTTTGCGACGACCCTTCGTTAAGAAAGTCGTGGGACACGAATTCAAACCGAGGTCGAGAAAAACTCTTTGAGGTCAGGAAGTACCACAACGATATTACATTCATTGACGAGTTTCTTGACGAGGATTTTTGTGAAGAGGCGAAGCTTTTCACTTGGGCCTCTGATCGCCGGACAGGTCAGGCTGTGATCTCAGATCGTGAGTTCCCAGATATCAAAAAGGAACTTCTCGATGCTCTGACGAACTTTGGTCAGCCTGTTATTGAGGTGGTCGATGGCAACTTTAGAAATCGTGGCGAGCTTTTACTCTCCCATCAGCATCAGGGCCGCGACTTGAAAGTCGACTGGGCAATGGAGACAATGTCGAGCCTTTTCAAAATTTGGAATCGGCCGGTCAATTTGGCAACCGTCCTTGAGGGCGAGGAGCGCTTACTTGTCTTTGATGGCTTGGAGCCTCGAATAGAAAAGCCTGCGGGTGTAACGGAAGCGAGCTAAAGAGCTCGCTTTTTCATTTTATGTCGATGTCTTCGGTCGGCGAGTGTATGAAGACTGCCTTTTGGCCTTCAACAAGTCCTATTCTGCCTTTAAGTTTTGTCAGTGTTCGACCCTGTGAGTTTTGCAAGGTACCCCGTAGCCACTGTTTGTTCGCGCCATAAGCTCTGTCGGCTGTGATGATGATCTTTGAAGACTTTTCTATTAATCCTGAGCCTACAGCTTTGATATAGATGTTGTAGAGACCTGTTCTTTCGAGGGGCAGCTCGGTTCCTGATAAGCTGACACATTGACCGTGCTGAGCTGTGCCGAGCATCTCTACCGTCAAGCTGACTGTTTCACTTGAGCTGCACTCCGAACCTTCAATAAGATTATAGCTGAGGTTCTTTGAAACCTGCTGTTCAATTTCAGCCGGAAAGTAAGTGGCCGTTGCTTGTCCCATTCTGTTGAAGACTGCGACAAGGGGGTAGTGATCGGAGTAGCCAAGGTCGAAGTGTCGAGTATGAAGGTCGCCCTGAGAGTCTTTATATTTGACGATTTGCGAGCGGAGTGGCTGTCCGTCGGCATTCGATAGCATGTGTGAGCTTTGGCCATCACGCCCGACAACCCACATCGGTTTAGAGAGCGCTAGCTTTTCGCCTTGAAGAAAAGATGCGGTCACAACAATATTATCGAGTGCTTGAAGATGTGAATCGTGAGGATAGCTACCTTGCTCAGAGGCAGCGAGGGTCAGCCAAAGCGGTACAAGCTGTTTTGGAATGCCTTCGTTTCTTGCCGACTCAATGCTGTTTGCAAGTTGAAGCCCTTTTTGAACGGGCTCTTCTCGATAATCTGCATTGAAGTCTCCAACAATCACAACCGGAACGGCAGTCCCGTTCTCGTACTTGAGGCTATCGGAATGTTGCTTGATCAGTTTTGCAACCGAGTGACGCATGTCATCACCAAAAGGAGATTTGTCTCTCTTGCTCTTCCAATGGCTATTTATAAGGACGAAACTGTTTCCTTCGGGCAGTGCAATAGTCACATGCTGAGGATCTCTTGAAGAGCCGATAAAATCACTTTTTTGATCGTCAGGCAATGTATCTGGTGAATAAACAAAATCCACACGTCTGTTGTCGCTAATGGGGAACTTGCTAATCACCGCGGTGGTGACAGCAGTTGGGTTATCTTCGGCCTGAAGACCGAGTGCATAGTAGTTGTATCCAAGTTCAGATAGAACAGGTTTGAGCAGCTCGAGCGAACGACTCTTGTTGTTTGCACTTTCAATTTCTTGAAGGCCGACAATATCGGGCAGTCCTGCCGCGAGAAGTGCTGCTTTAATTCGCGACGCTTTTTTTCTGGGAAAGTTCCCAATGTACCAGTTCGAATAGAGGCTCGAGTAATCATTATAAGGGTTGCTGTTGTCTGGAATATCATCCCAAAAATTTTCTACGTTATATGATGATAGAGAAAATGTCTCAGCTGTGCTTGTAAAATAACTATCAGGATTATCGTTCCCGAGTTTGTATATTTTAAGTGTCATTTGCCTTAAATCGACTCTCAGTTCAGCAGTCTCTGGCTCGTTGCTGCAAGAGTTGTTTTGACAGACTTCTTGTCCACTCAAGCTTATAACAGTTTTTGCAGCTAAGCTGATTTTCTCGTTAAAGTCTTTAAGTTTGAATTGTTGGATGACTCCGTTGCGATTTACAAATAGAACGTCGTTTGTTATTTGGATATCTGCATGTTTGTTGTTAGAATTCAATCTTACGATCGCGCTGTGCTTCAATGATTTTTTGATGCGGTGGAAGTCGACGCTGCTTGTGTTGATAGTCTCAGTGCTGAGTTCCACTTGTAATAAATTTTGATTGCACTGAATTTTAAACTGAGTTGAATTTAATGCAGTTGTATTTTTTCGCTCCAAGCTGGCACAAACGATCAGTTCTCCAGTTGTAGTTTCAGCTTGAAAGCTATGGGGCACTTTACTATTTGAAGTAACTGTCCCCAAAAGCTGTCGTTCGGATCCGGTTTCTGCATAAAAAGAATTACTCAAATCCATGTTTTTCAAATGTTCATTCGAGGAAATTAAGAGTCCGCGGATGCCTTGTGTGTTGCCTTTGACCTGAGCTGTGAGCATCTGCATTTGTGTGGATTGCGGAATAGATTCAGTTGAGAGGCTGGCTGTGCTTTGTGAACTGCTCATCCATCCACAGGCAGCTATGTATATCGGACTGCTGATAAGGAATGCAGCTGTGACGCCAACTCTGCGAAACTGATTCATTGAACTTCTCCTTAGGTGGGCAAGTGATTGAACTTGCCAAGTCCGGCTGGTGGGGCGTAACAGTGAGCACGGTGCGAGTCGAGAAGAATGTTTGATGTAATAGATTAATTTTTTTGATTGTTTATTATATAGACGCTGTTGAATGTCTAGACAGTTTATGGTGCTGGATCATACTGAACTGTATGGGCTTTGTGTGATGAAATACTTCTTGAAATCTTGGCATATACATTGCTCTCCCTCCGAAGGAGCCGTAATTCGTGCGGTGAGGGAGAAAGACTATGAACAACGAACAGCACAACAACAGTCAGTCTTTCTCTGCAATTCGAAGAAAGTTGGCACACGGGAGCTTGGTCTCATTGGGCGCAATAACAGGTATTCTCCTTGTGACTGCTCCAAGCGCTTGCAGTATAGATAGCATAAAGATTGACCGAGAGCCTCTCGTGCAAAATCCCCAGTCTGAGTCGGCTGAGAGCCGCGAGAATTTAGATGAAAACAGGCTCAAGGTGGACGACAACATAGAAGAGTTTAGTGTTCCGTTGAGCCCGTCACTCGAATCTGAAAGTCTGTCGCAAGTCCGCTCCGATGGCTCTTTGTTTAAGTTGAACTATGATCCTAACTTTTGTTCGGGTCTCAGGGCTGAGGAATGCCTCACTTTTGTGATTCAGGTTCCCGGCACAATGCTTCAATCGAGTTTGGGATTAGGTGCTCTTGGTCTGGCGCTTGCGTCCAAGGGCTACAGCGACATGTTGCATCGAACCTGCAGCGAGGGTTTAAAGGTAGGTCTTCCGGTTATTGAGGCGGGTCTCCCCGTATTGAAAAGAAATGGGAACGCTGGACGTCTTTTTTCCTCATACAAGAAAGTGCGATGTATTTATCAAGTGTTGACCGATGAATCGCAGCAAGCTCCAAACTTGGCATTCAACGAAACCGGGATAAAGGTGCGACTGGTTGATTTTAACCTCGATGGCTCGGCCATTTCGTCCAATCCTGTGATTGGTCGATTCGAATTCAATGAAAGTAAAATGGTGACGTCGTTTCATGACGTAGCCCTACGAATTCCCAAGATTCAAGGCGACGCCGAATGGGAGCCAGTCCGAGGCGGCTGGAACCCCTTTGACAGCGCAACCTATGCGGGGGTTTTCAAAACGAGCAGTGTGAGCGTAGTCGTGAATAGAGGACTAGTTTTCAAAGCGAACGGTTTCGGGATAGCGAGTTACTTGAATTCCGTACTTGAGCCCTTTCTCGATGATTCTAAAAAGACCGAGGCGCTTGTGAAGGCAAACGCTCAGATTGAAATGATGAGGATGGCAGTCAAAAGTCTGCGCCAAGGGCGGAACGTCGTTACTTCCTCGCTTATTTTGGTTGGAATGGGCTTTGATGCAATCAAACAACTGTGCACTGCGCCCGGTTCAAACTGTAAAGTTCAGGAAAACGGAAAAGACTTAGTAGCAGAAATGAACGGCGCCTTTGAAAATGGTGAGCCTCTTGACAGTCGGAGTAAGGCTCTTTTGATAGATGCTCTCAAGTATGTACCTATTGGATTACTCCGAGCAGTGTATACGCATGCAGATGAGCGGGCTTTTATAGAGCAGATGAATGGACTACGGTGACTCATTGCGAGCAGCAGCAATTCGAGAGAGTAGGGCTGAGTGCTCATCGTGGGTCAGACTACGTTGAGGCTTGAGCCGCTCCGAGATGATGGTCGAGTGTTCACCCAACACAACTTCGAGCCAGATGCACGTATGGGCTGCGTCCGCGCTGAAGTAGCCGGACTTTTGAGAGTCGATAGAGCTT
>JBEAPS010000086.1:0-16392 GCA_041164285.1 Pseudomonadota bacterium | reverse complement strand
GATTACGCGATTCAAAAATCCTTCCTAATTCGAACGCAGTCACTCCGAAGTAATATGGCAAGGATTGGCGACGAGAATCCTTCAGAGTTGCCGATAATGACGCGGCTTTGAGTAAAATCTCGGACCGCCTCCAAAGGCGCTTTTCCATCAAGAGAACTGCCATTTCAAACAAAGCATCTCCATTGTTTCTGTCCAAGCGGAGAGCTTTTTTTAATTTTAATCGAGCTGCACCAGCACGATAAAATCCTTTGTCGACGAGTGCCTCGAGAATGAGGATTTGAATCTGACTCTGGCGCACTTGTTCCGGGATAGTCTTGAGAATGTTTTCAGCTTCAAAAAAGTCTCCTGATTCAACAGCCGCAGAAAGCTTTTTTAGCGAATTGGCTAACTCATCAACCGACGGCAATGATGCCGCTTTCGAAGCCAAAGGCATCGCCAAAATCCAATAAATAAGAATGCAAACTGCGTTTTTACTGACGAGAGTTTGCTTCAACATTAGACTCACCTGAAAATAAAGTTAGGTAACGCTTCAACTCACCCAGTCCGGTTTGACCAAACTCAGCTTTGAACTGCCTTCTCCTCAATGGTAACAATAAACGGCCATCGGGGGTGAGTCGGATCCCCTTCGCTTGACGGTTGCACACATCGAAAATACGCTTCACGATTGCTTCGGCATCGGTATCGTCACGTGCTTGAAGTACCTCAGGACTGATCCTAACTTCAGTAAAATCATCAGAAACATTCAAGCCTATTCCGCCGAAGCTCATTAACCACCGACGGATCCGTGCCATGTCGGCCAACTGCCTGACACAGTCGGGCAGAGGACCAAACCGATCAGCACACTCCTGAGTGAGAGTCTCAAGATTCGATTCGTTCCGAGCTCCAAAAAATCGTTTGTACAATCTGAGCCGCTCACGCGAGTTTTCGACGTAATCCTCAGGAATATGCGCCTCAATCGGCACCTGAATTTCAGCCTCTGGCAATGCACGGACCTTGCGCCCACCCAATGAACGAACCGCATCGTCCAGCATCTGCATGTAGGTCTCTAGACCAACGTCTGTCACACGACCACTCTGGTCATCACCCATTAAACTACCAGCACCCCTCATCTCCAGGTCCTGGCTTGCGATAACAAACCCACTACCAAGCTCCTGATGCTCACGAAGCACCTCAAGTCGTTTCACACCTTCATCTTCTTCAGCAGCATTCGGCGACATCAAAAAGTACGCGTACCCGCGGGTCGAGCGGCGCCCCACTCTTCCGCGGAGCTGATAAAGCTGCGCCAAGCCGAAGTGATCGGCATCCTGCACCAAAATCGTATTGACATTTGGCATGTCAATGCCGGACTCGATGATCGTAGTGCACAATAGGATATCATACTTTTGATCAATGAACTCGATGATTGTTTTATCGAGTTCCTTTTGAGCCATTTTCCCATGACCGACACAAATTCTAAGCTCGGGAACCAACTGCTTCAAATAAACCTCAACCGACTGCAAATCTTCCACTCGATTGTGAACGAAAAACAGCTGCCCTCCTCGGGCGAGCTCATAACGTATGGCATCTCGGATGGTAGCCTCATCGAATGGACATACAAACGTTTTAACGGCCAGCCGAGCCTTCGGTGGAGTGGTGAGCAGACTTAAATCACGCAGACCAACCATCGCCATTTGAAGAGTGCGAGGAATGGGTGTTGCGCTCATCGTCAGAACATCAACCCCGTAGGAAAGGGTTTTTATTTTTTCTTTCTGAAGAACCCCAAACCGCTGCTCCTCGTCAACAATGAGCAGCCCGAGGTCACGATACTTAACATCAGGAGATAAAAGCCGGTGAGTGCCTATGAGTATATCTATCGCGCCTTCAGCGAGTTTCTTCAGTGCTTTGCTAGCACCACCACTTCCTGAGGAACGGTCAAGAATTTCAACTTGAACACCAAACTGTCCAAATCGCTCACACAGGCTACGATAATGTTGATGAGCCAAAACAGTTGTGGGAACAAGCCATGCAACCTGTTTTCCATCAAGAACAGCTCGATAAGCAGCCCTCATGGCCACTTCTGTTTTTCCGAATCCAACATCTCCACACAGGAGTCGGTCCATCGCTTTCGGACGACTCATATCCCCTTGAATTTCTCTGATAGCCTTGATCTGGTCTGGAGTCTCATCATACGGAAAGGCCGCTTCAAATAAAAGATAATTATCTTCAGTCTGAGAAAACGAGTGCCCAGGTGTCATTGCTCGTTTCGCTTGATGCTCTAGAAGTTCTTTTGCAAGTTTTTGAGCTTCTTCTTTAGCACGAGCTTTACGCTTTTCCCATTGAGTTCCTTTAAGGTTGTCAAGTTGAGCCTCATCGGATTTTCCGGCACCAATGTATCTTTGTACCAGATTCAACTTGTGAACCGGCACATAGATCTTGTCATTTCCAGCATATTCAAGAACCAGAAAATCGCCGGAAATATCCATGATCTTGATCGTCATCAACCCACGAAAACGAGCCAGCCCATGTTGAACATGAACAACGAGATCCCCGTCTGCGAAATCGCCAAAATGAGTTGAAAGTAGAGTTTCAGTTGCCTGGCGCGAAGCCGTTTTGGCATCCTCATCGGAGTAAATTTCAAGGGAGTGGTCTTTGCTGACACCCCGAAGCCATTCCTCAGGAACGACTATTAATTTTGCTTCTGGAAGATAAAACGGCTGAGAAAACTTTGCCAGACGCATGCTCCAGAGCTGAGTTCGAGCCGATGAAGAGGAGGACGTGAATTCACTCAATTCAAAAACAGACACTTCTCCCGATGCCTCAAAAAGTGGTTCAGCACGGCTCACATGTGCTCTCAACATGGCGGCAAACTCAAGTGAAGAGTCTTGCGAAGGGCTGGTCAAAATGCATCCCTGAAATGCACCTTTATTCATTAAATCGACAAGAAATCTCAAACGTTCAGAAAACTTCTTCTTCTCTAAGTCTTTGAAAAGAACGCTCGTCTCTCCGGGTAATTGGCACGCGGCCGTTACATGTGGACTTTCAATCTGACCAAGCCACTCTCGAAAGCCCTCGGATCCTGGGAATAATTTTTCCGGCTTGATGTGCATCTGTGACTTGCCATAGCCAGACTCCCATGCGCTTTGATACAGACCTGTCACCTCTTGCAATCCAGACAAGAGATAATCACTCGTTGAAAGGATGTGAAATTGAAGCGGCAGATGATTTTCAGTTGAAAAAGACTCAAAGAAAGCAAGAGGTGCAACAAATTCTGTTGAGGAAAACAAACTCGTCAAATCATCAATCCCTGGGAATGGTATTGAACAGCGAATATTTTCGAGCAGGTCATTCCTGATGTTGCCTTGTAATCCCTGTGACAAGATGGCTTTATTGAAGCGATCAATCCAAGCGCTCGCGTCGCTTTCGTTTGGCCAAACGAATTCACGCGCCGGCAATAAACTCACAAAACTGATACTCTCATATGAGCGCTGATCCGTGGGACGAAATCTTCTGATTTTCTCGACAACATCTCCAAAAAATTCACACCTCACCGGATGTTTTTCGCCAGGTGTCCAGAAATCAAGAATTCCTCCGCGGATGGCGCATTCACCGACCTCTTCTACGCGCTGAACGGTTTGATAACCTAGTTTGAGGAGTTTTTCCCAAAGATCATCTTGATCGCATTCCATTCCTTCGCTGAGATCGGTCGTTTGAGATTTGAGCCAATCAGATGATGGTACAAGTCTCATAAGTGCCGCAGATGATATTACAACGCAGCGCGCATGCTTATTTCTAACTTTGTGCAAAGCACCGAGTCTCCGAGCCAAGGTTCGTCGCGATGACTCAAAACGATAAACTCCGGATTGGATAAAGTTTGGCAACGACACGATCTCATCGTACGTAAACTGACCGCCAGCCATTTGCCGAAGACACTCTTCTACCAACAACGCATCATTGTCTGAAGGCACTACCACGAGATGCAGAGCCGGTGCGCCGGAGATGATTTGGCGAATCACTTGTGCAGAGAGGATCTCGAGACTCTGCTTCATTTTATTATCCAATCGAACTCACCTTTTTGTTCACGGTTGAGCAAATGCTGAACTGCATCACGTACTGGTCGTCCCTCATAGAGAACTTCGTAAACCATTTTGATTATAGGTGTATCGAGACTAAGTTTTTGACTCAACAAATAAGCGCTGCGAGCGGTGGTATATCCTTCAACAACCTGACCGATTTCGGTAAGCACTTGACTCATCGGCTTGTTTTGCTCACGAGCAATTGTCAATCCAAAACGCCTGTTGCGAGAAAGATCGCCAGTACATGTGAGAATTAGGTCCCCTAGTCCACTCAGTCCAAGAAAAGTCATGGGGTCAGCTCCCATTGCAACTCCAATTTGAGCCATTTCCCCAAGCCCACGTGTCATGACAGCAGCACGTGCGTTGTGACCGAGCTCCAAACCATCCACGACACCTGCAACTGTGGCAATAACGTTCTTCAGGGCGCCACCCAACTCAACCCCAATAACATCATCACTGCCGTAAACCCTGAAATACGGACGATGGAGTATTAACTCCGCCAGTCGGATCACTTTTTCTGACTTAGATGCCACAACAACAGCGGTCGGGGCTCCGGCCTGCAACTCTTTTGCAAAACTGGGCCCACTCAAAACTCCAATCCCAACTTCTTTTCCAAGCACGCTTTCCATAATCTGATGTGGCAGCAGCTGAGAGTTCAGTTCAATGCCTTTTGCCGCACATAAAATTGCCGGCTTTGCGTGACTCTGACTTAATCGCGGAAACAGTTGCTCAATCAACCATTCGCAAACTGAACGCAGCGCCTGACAGGGCACAGCAAGAATGGCAAGGTCAAAATGCATTCCCGTCAACACTGCTTTTCCATTTTCCTCCATGGTCAGCAGCCTGACATTGTGCCATTGAGTTGCTTCCTGCCGAGCGGGCTCAATTGCATCTGCATCGATACCGAGCAAGGTCACATCAGCGCCACCTTGATCGGCACAACTAGCCAGCGCCCTACCAAATACGCCCGGCCCTATAACTAAAACCCTTGGAACAGTTGCACTGGAATTCGCAGTTATTTCGGTATCCACAACCAAACCCCACCTCTTAAACGTAAAATAAAGTCTGTGCTTCCTCAGTAGGTCCGAGTCGTAACGGCCCCTGTCAAATTTTCAAAAGATCTATCTAAGTAACTGTGTCCCCGGGGTCAATCTTGACGCGTCAGCGTTCATCCCCCAAGCTGCTACCAGACTTTCGAAAGGGAACGTAATTATGGACTTGAGCCAACTTCGATCGCAAACAGATGAATTACGACGGATTCTTGCTAGCAAAGTGCTTGGCCAGACAGAAGTTATAGATCTCGTTGTTATTACAGTTCTTTGCAATGGACATGCGTTGCTCACGGGCGCACCTGGAGTTGCAAAGACCACCTTGGTCCGAACACTCGCACAAGCGCTTGGCTGCGGCTACAAACGCATCCAGTTCACGCCTGACCTAACTCCCTATGACATCTTGGGTGGTGACACGATTCAATTTGACGAAAAGAATCCAGATTTACGGAAAATTGCCTTCGTTCCGGGTCCGATCTTTGCACCATTTGTGCTTGCAGATGAGATCAACCGGGCATCGCCCCGAACACAATCTGCTCTCCTCGAAGCAATGCAAGAAAGACAAGTGTCCTTAAGCGGACAAAGTCGTCCACTTCCTAGACCTTTCTACGTTTTTGCAACACAAAATCCAATTGAAAATGAAGGAACTTTTCCTCTCCCTGAGGCGCAACTCGATCGATTTCTTGTGAATATCGATGTAACCTACCCTAACTTTGAAACTGAAGTCCAAGTGGCAACCCTTTCGTCACAGACTGCTGATGTTCAAGCGATGACTGGAGCACCTCTTGTCACAAATGCACGTGAGTCCATTGAACAGATCCCCATTTCGAGAACTTTGCTTGAAAGTTGTGTTCGTTTGGTGAGAAACACCCGCCCAGCTGAAACAAATCTTGATTTCATCAAAAAATACGTAGAGTTTGGAGCCAGTCCCCGAGCTTCACAGGCTCTCGTACTCACTGCCAAGGCTGCAGCCTTCATGAGCAACAGTCGCTCAGTCGAGTGGGAGCATATTGCAGCTGTTGCACCATCGGTCCTCCAGCATCGTCTTGTGCTCAATTTCAGGGCTGCGAGCGAACAGATGTCGGCGATGGCCGTCTGTAAAACCCTAGTATCTGAGAGCATTCTATAGCCGACTTTCGGCTTGACAGCCCACAGTCATTGTGGTGACCTGCGGAGTGGAATAGACTGGTAGCGCCCCGCGCTCCGGATCGAAACCAGGCCGGAGGAACCCATCATGAGTAAGCCAACTGCAAGTAACACAGGCAAAGCCAGTACGTCTGCGGGCGAGCTCAACTTGGTCAGCGAAGCCCCATCTGAAAGCGTGACTAAAAAAGAGAGTATCAGCAAAGCCCAGGTACTTGGTCAACCTGACGGGCCATTCGGAACCGCTATCGCCTCCCGCAGCACCGTGTTACTTCGCAGTGTGGGAACCGCTCGATTCTCTAAGTTTGAAACGGTCGAGCTTGCCGCGCACGGCTTGTATATCCAAGTTGCGAAAGCATCCAGTCAGCCTTTCAAAGTGAAATCAACGCTCATTGAGTTTGAATTGTTTTTGGGAGACGCTGGAGATCCAGAAACACGTATCATTAGAGGAATTGGTCATATCGAAGCGATAAAAAACGCAGTAGATGTGCCCGTTCAAGTTCCCTCAGGCTACGTCTTTAAAGTTCTTCAAATTAAAGGCGATGACCTCAAAGACCTCGAAGATTACATTCACGAAAGATTGCTCAGGACAGCTCTGTGAGCCATCCAGTTCTAGATTTTCGCTCCGATACACTTACGCAGCCTTGCAAGCAGATGCGCAACATCATCTCCGAGGCGCGCGTGGGCGATTCATTTTATGGTGAAGATCCGTCAGTAAATGAGCTGGAGTCTTTTACTGCGAAGCTATTTGGACACGAGGCCGCGATTTTTGTTCCATCAGGAACGATGAGTAACCAGATTGCAGTTCAGCTGCATTGCCGCAGCGGAGAGTCCGTCATTTGCGCTCCGGATTTACACATTATACGAGCGGAAAGCGGAGGACTGTCTGCCCTTGCAGGAGTTCAACATGTATCTCCAAGAATTGAACAAGGTTTTATGCTTTGCGAGCAAAGCTTAGACAATACTTTTGTGGGCCGCGACTCGCTCGTGACTCCTTCGACAACACTCATGGTTCTCGAAAATACCCATCTATGGTCGGGTGGAAAAATACACCCTATGCAGCACATGAAAACGTTGTCGAGTTGGTGCAAAAAAAACGAAGTTTCACTTCATCTTGATGGAGCAAGACTTTGGCATGCACATGTTGAAACCGGAATACCGTTAGTTGAGTTCGCTGCTCTCTTTGACAGCCTTTCAGTTTGCTTTTCAAAAGGCTTGGGTGCTCCGGCAGGTAGCTGCTTAATATCATCTGGACAAAACATAAAAAAAGCACAAATGCTTCGGAAACGGCTAGGTGGAACAATGAGGCAAGCGGGTCACTTAGCTGCCGCCGCACATTGGGCACTCGTAAACAACCTCTCACGACTCAAAGACGACCATATCATGGCGAAGCGATTGGCCCGTTGGTTTCAAGCTCACTTGCCTGAGGCGAAAATCGAGGAGCCCGAAACAAACATCGTATTGCTTCGGTTCAAGTCGCCCGTGCAGAATAAAATTGATGAGCTTTTTAGTAAATATTCAATTCGATTGTCAGCACTAAATTCTCACACTTTGCGGGCGGTGTGTCACAAAGACATCCCGGCAGAGCAATTCAATTGCTTAGTTGCTGAAGTCTAAGTGGAAAATTTATTGTTTCAATTAATCACCGCTGACTTATTTCGCACCAATCAATACGCGCTTTTGGACCGCCGTTGTAGGGATATGCAAGACCGTGCGCGAGCAGCACTTGGGCTACACTCTCTCCGTCCGCAATAACATCGGCAAGAATTCTGAAGTACTTATCTCGCTTCAAACTGGTTAAGTCGATTCGGGATGCACTCGAGAGCAAACTTCTGACCAAGTTTCGACTTTCACGAGCAACAACCCTTTCACATGGATCGGCAGACACGAGCTCAGGTGTATCAACTCCTGCAACACGCACCGAGATTTTTTCACCTATGAGTGGGTGCACATCAGGAATCCGAACATTGATTGTGTCGCCATCATAATTGTAGAGAAACTCAACGCAGTTAAATTCACTTGAGGTATGGGTGCATGCAGGTTGCTGAGTAACAATTGAAGGGAGTTCAAAAACAACGGGGAACATTGAAGCAAATGCAGAACTCGAAACCATAACACTGGAGAGCATCGTAGTTGTTGCAAATCGCATATTAGCCCCCTCGATTTATTCGCTTATTTCTTGAACTCGAGAGAACCTAACAAAAAACTGGACGGTTGGCCAATGTAATTTTCAAAATCTTACAACCCGCTGATGTTCCGGAATTAACGTGAAATCCGCAAAATCTTCGGACAGTCTGTCTACCGCATGTTGTCGAAAGTAATGACTACACAAGTTCGCTAAATCTTGAGTTGTACCTGTGTACCCAAGCTGTTTGAGCGAAATTAAAAAGTCTGCATGAGAGCGTCCCTGACGATAGTCAGGTTCACGACTGGGATGCTGGAGAAGGTGAGAAATGAGTCCAAAATCAGGATCCACGAGAAGGCTTCCCTGATAAACGACGAGGTGTTTTCTGCGAAACAAGCTGGTGCCGGCAACTTTTTTATCACCAAATGCTAAGTCAGAATGCCCTCGGGTTGTGAGTCCACTCACTCCCGCAGAACTCAAAGCATCAGCCCACAGCGAGTTGATAATTTGAAAGTAGCGTTGATTGGCAAATAGTTCCTTCGCATAAAAGGCGAACGTTAATACAAGACAACCCTGTCCTAGAACGACAGTTCCACCACCACCGCGACGCTGAACAATGGGCACATTGGCACCGCGACATGCGTGATCATACGTTTCACGGTGTGCCGTATTCGAACTAGAAAGTACGACGAGGTTTCGTTGTGACTCAAAAAAACGAAACAAAACTCGATGGCCTCGGGGGCGGGCCTGCTGAGCGGGCCAGTTCCTAAAAGGTTGATTGAGAACCCAGTTGTCCATCCACACTTTCTATTTTTCCTTTGTTTCGTGGCATCTTTCAGGACGGGACTGAATTGAGCAGTTCAAGGAGCTGACCATGCGTGAGGGCAGCGAGATGAGGCTCCTTGGTTTCCAGCCCAGTATTGTATTTTGTCTTAACCCAGACGGACAGACACCCTGCGGCAGCAGCGGCTTGAAGGCCTCGGTTTGAGTCCTCAAGCACAATGGCATCGTGTGACTGAAGTCCAAGTAGCGACAAAGCATGGAAGAATATATCAGGTGCGGGTTTTTTTCTAAGATTGGGACTTTTACCGACAATTACATCGAGCATTTCGACAGGGAAATCTGATCGCTTTAAAACAGTGCGTATTTCCTCCTCTGAGCTGTTGCTTGCAATCGCAACCTTGGCTCCAAGCTGCTTCATTTTTTGCACAAGTAAGCGTGTCTCGGGAAAACAAGTCACTCTGGCTTCATTTATGAGCTTACGATACGCCTCGGCCTTTATTTGGAGCACTTCCTGCTCGGGAACAGAGGGGCAACGCAGAGCAATTTCACGCTTTGTCCCATCCCCCAAATGTGTAAATGACGGGTAATACTCTGCCTCATTGAGTTCATGACCAAACTGCACAAAGGCCTCGGAATAAGCAATGAAATGCAGCTTTTCAGTGTCAGCGAAGCAGCCATCGAAATCCCAAAGAAAACACTTTGCCGACTTAACACTCTGAATAAATTCCTGCATCCAACTGCCTCCATTGTTGCGAAGATTTATACCCAAACGTATATTCCCGCAACGCATCGCCCGAGAGGCTCAGATATCCACGAAAGGATCCCCATGAGAAAAGTTGCAGTTACAGGTCTTGGCATTCTTTCACCGGTTGGAAACAATCTAGAATCCTGTTGGTCAGCGGTTCTCAATGGTCAGAGTGGCATCGCTAAAGTCACGCAAATCAACCTTGAAAACCAAACCGTGCAAATAGGCGGCGAGGTTAAAAACTTTGATCCGGTTCCCTACTTTTCTAGCGAAAAGGAAGCCAAGCGCAATCAACGATTTGTTCAGATGGCTGTAGCTGCTTCTAAAATGGCGATTGCAGACGCCCACCTTGAGCTCAACGATGAGCTTAAAAATGAAACTGGAGTGTCCATTGGAGTTGGTGTGGGTGGTCTTGAATACTGCGAAGAGCAAATCATGATCATCAAGGAAAAGGGGCCAGGACGCTGCTCACCATTCACAATTCCTGGTTTCATTGCAAACATGGCTGCCGGCATCACTGCCATGGAGGTTGGTGCTAAAGGACCGAATATTTGTGTCACGACAGCATGCACAAGCGGTACACACTCTATCGGCGAGGCACTGATGCTCATTCAAACCGGTCGCGCGAAAGTGATGATTGCTGGTGGTGCAGAAGCCGCTTTCAGTCAGCTCGCATTTGCAGGATTCAGCAAAATGAAGGCTCTGTGCTCTAAATATTCGGATGAACCGACACGAGCGTCTCGTCCATTCGACGCTGAACGATGTGGCTTTGTGATGGGTGAAGGAGCAGGCGTTTTGGTGCTTGAAGACCTCGAATTCGCTAAGGCGCGCGGAGCAAGAATTTATGCTGAACTGTGCGGCTACGGAATGAGCGGCGACGCATACCATATGACCTCACCGGCCCCTGGCGGTGAGGGAGCTGTTCGAGCCATGGCTCAGGCTCTAAAAACAGGAGGTCTCAATGTGGCTGATGTGGGCTATATCAACGCCCATGGAACGTCGACCGAGGCAAATGATGCAAATGAAACTGCAGCGATAAAAACTCTATTTGGGCAGTATGCAGCTGGACTGAATATCAGCTCAACCAAAAGCATGACCGGACATTTGCTGGGTGCTGCAGGGGGTATTGAAGCGGTAGTGGGTGTCATGGCCTTGCACACAGGAATCATTCCACCGACGATCAACTTGGAAAACTTTGATCCGGCATGTGACCTCAATTACACGCCCAACAAAGCTATCGAGCGAAAAGTTGAAGCTGTTATTTCAAACTCATTTGGTTTTGGTGGAACAAATGGATGCGTTGCATTTAAACGCTTTTCGTAGAGGCGTCAGAAAAATGAATGTGCAATGAAAACATCCACTAAACGCATAAGTTTCACTTTATGGGTCGCTCGTTGCACTGTACATTCTAGTGGGCCAGTTCTGTTTTTTTTCAGATAGAAGGAGCATCAAATGAGTGAGACCAGTTCAAGAAGAGACGCGCTGCGTGTGGGTTTTGGTGTTTGCATAGGCTTACCTGCAATCACGGCTCTGAATGCCTGCACGCAATGTTCTCAGCCAAGTTCAACGGGGACCGTCCCAAAATCAGGTGCCGCAACTGCGCAAGCTCCAGCACAGGAGACTGACCTTGTCAGTGAGACAGATCCAACGGCCACAGCATTAAACTTCAAACAAAACGCTGCCGACGTTCCTGCTGAACTGCAACGCCCCAATCACGGAGTGCCATTTTCAGAACAACGTTGCTCATCCTGCATGTTCTACAGTGCTGCCGAAGGAGCCAACGTAGGACAGTGCCAGCTGTTGCCTTCCGGAAAAGTAAAGGCCGAAGGCTGGTGCGCCTCGTGGAGCGCCAAAAGCTAAAACACAGCTCTATTTTGTGGTGACCCTTACGGGATTCGAACCCATGTTGCCTCCGTGAAAGGGAGGTGTCCTGGACCAGCTAGACGAAAGGGTCAATCACACAAGTAATGCTAGCACTCGGAAAACGAAAAAAAAAACACAGGTCATCGAACCTGTGCTTTTTTTGGTGACCCTTACGGGATTCGAACCCGTGTCGCCTCCGTGAAAGGGAGGTGTCCTAGGCCTCTAGACGAAAGGGCCAACCTAGCGTTTGGGGGGATTATCCGATGGGGAGTGCCTTGTCAAGCCTGATTAAAAAAAAAGGACCTGTGCATATTTTTGCTCAAAAAAGAAGCCAACATATAAAAGAAATGAAGTGTGATTTAAAAAGTTTATCTGCCTGTTCGTCTTCCTCGCAATTTCATTGGGTGCTAGGGTGCTGCAGTCAGAAACTGAACTCATCCTCGTGCATTGGAGATTCACAATGATTCAAGATATCGAAATGATGAAGCGAATTTATCAAAACATGAACGGACGCCTGCAGATTGCCAAAAAAGCTCTTAACCGTCCGCTGACACTCACTGAAAAAATTCTCTGCAGCCACCTTGCGCCATCTGCGCAAGAGCTCAAACAAGACGGTGTTCAGTCCTACTCTCGGGGCAAGGACTACGTCGACTTTTATCCCGACAGAGTTGCCATGCAAGATGCAACTGCGCAAATGGCTCTGCTTCAGTTCATGTCAGCTGGCATTCCGAAAGTCGCTGTTCCCTCTACAGTGCACTGCGACCACCTCATTCAGGCTGAAAACGGCGCACACGCAGACTTAACAACCGCAAACCGCGACAATGCCGAAGTTTATGAATTCCTCGCTTCAGTTTCTAAAAAATACGGCATCGGTTTTTGGAAGCCTGGGGCTGGAATTATTCACCAAGTGGTGCTCGAAAACTACGCCTTCCCTGGTGGTATGATGATTGGGACGGATTCTCACACACCCAACGCCGGCGGTTTAGGAATGCTCGCCATTGGTGTGGGTGGTGCCGATGCCGTAGACGTGATGGCTGGAATGGCATGGGAGCTAAAGTGGCCAAAGCTCATCGGTGTTAAACTGACAGGTTCCCTCAAAGGCTGGGCATCGCCCAAAGATGTCATTTTGAAACTTGCAGGAATCCTCACAGTTAAAGGCGGAACGGGTGCCATTGTGGAATACTTTGGCGCTGGGTGTGAATCCCTCTCCTGCACAGGCAAGGGCACAATCTGCAACATGGGGGCTGAGATCGGAGCCACAACTTCAGTGTTCCCATTTGACTCTCGTATGGCCGACTATCTGCGCAAAACCGGAAGAGACGGAGTCGCCACTCTAGCTGAAGGAAACGCTGAGTTGCTCAAGGCGGACGTCGACGTCGAGAAAAACCCAGAAAAATATTTTGACCAAGTTATCGAAATCAATCTGGACACACTCGAGCCACACGTCAACGGCCCATTCACTCCTGACAGAGCATTCCCAATCTCAGAGTTTGCGAAAGCCGTAAAAGAAAATAATTGGCCAGAAAAACTCTCGGTTGCCCTCATTGGCTCGTGCACAAATTCGTCTTACGAAGATATCGATCGTGTTGCGACAATTGCGAAAGCCGCTGCAGCCAAAGGCCTTAAAGCTGTATCTGAGTTCACTATCACTCCCGGCTCCGAGCAAGTGCGTGCAACCATTGAGCGCGATGGACAACTCGCTGCGCTTGAGGCAATCGGAGGTAAAGTTCTGGCCAATGCGTGTGGACCGTGCATCGGACAATGGAAGCGTCATGACGTAAAAGATGGGGGCGAAAACTCCATCATTACCTCATTTAACCGCAACTTCACTGCAAGAAATGATGGTAATCCAAAAACTCACGCATTCGTTGCATCGCCTGAAACAGTGGTCGCGCTCGCTCTCGCTGGACGGTTGAATTTCGATTTCACCAAGGAAACCCTCAAAAACGCGCACGGCGAAGAAATCAAACTGGAAGCTCCCACAGGCCTTGACCTACCACCAAAGGGATTTGTTCCCGATGAACTTGGATTTATTCCTCCAGCTGCCGATGGTTCGCAGGTAAGTGTTGCAATCAACCCATCATCGGATCGTTTGCAAGCACTCACAGCTTTTCAAAAGCCCGACATCGAGAACGACTTCAAAGATCTTGCGCTACTCATCAAAGCCAAAGGCAAGTGCACAACCGACCACATTTCTGCCGCTGGCAAATGGCTCAAATTCCGAGGTCACTTGGACAATATTTCTAACAACCTGCTCATCACTGCGACCAATGCGTTCAATGAGAAGATGGATTCAGTTCTCAACGTTACAAAGGGCTCATATGCCGGAGTGCCTCAAGTTGCGCGCGATCTCAAAGCTCAGAAAATCGGCTGGATTGTAGTTGGCGAAGAAAACTACGGCGAAGGCTCCTCACGTGAACACGCAGCTATGGAGCCTCGATTTCTCGGCGGACGAGCTATTGTCACAAAGAGCTTTGCGCGAATTCACGAAACAAACTTGAAAAAGCAGGGTATGCTGCCACTCACTTTTGCCAATCCAGAAGATTACGCAAAGATCAAAGAAAATGATCGTTTCAGTCTGAACGTAGAGAATCTCACCCCCGGAAGTCAGCTCACGCTGACAGTGAAACATACGGATGGAAGTCAGGAAGCAATTGCGCTCAACCATACTTTCAACGAGCAGCAGATTGGATGGTTTAAAGCAGGGAGCGCTCTTAACCTAATTGCTTCCAGCCAAAAAAAGTAAACTCTTACTGAACTCTAGAGGGCGATGTCGAGAGAACGACATCGCCCCTTTTTTTTAGCGGATGAGTTCTCGCTTACGGCAGCTGTGCATAACCTATATTGACTTTGGTATGAGCACTGAGTTCTGCCCTTTCCCATTTGAAATTTGCTAGGGGAAATGGCTTGGAACTGGGCGCCAAAACCACATCAACGTTATAAGCATTGTTAAGAACTGGAATGACTTGAACCTGTGCTGGTTTCAGAGTGGTGAGGTCGAGCAACACTCTACCAATCAAGTTATCTGGATTCGGGGCAACTTGGTTATGAAGAAAGTTTCCCAAACCATGAAAAACGATACCAAGAGAACCATCTTTTTTCTGCAGTGCTTTGACGCCAGCCCAAGTGTGAGGCCCATGTGCAAAAACAATATCTCCAGAATATTGTGTAACAAACTTCTCAGCCCAAACTTTTCCACGCTCAAATCCCGCACGTCCTTGAGAATGTAACGAAAGAATTCGAAGATCAGCCGCTGTATTTCGAACATTATCGAACAATGTTTGTACATTCGCTTCGCATGTTGACTCAACACAATCCCAGCTCTGAAATGCAACAGAGACAAACGCAACCTTCAGCACCCTTCCCTTCACACTCAACTCTATTTGAGCCGGCTTGACCAACTCAGCTCGTGTACTCCCTACTCCATGCCAAGCAAGCTCAGAAGAATTTGAAATCTGCTGCATGTGCCTTTGAGTGGAGACCGCACCGGGAACTGAGTTCATTTGAGGATCTACGCCAGTTCTGCAATCTTCAGAATGGTTATTCGCCAGACCAAACAAGTTGAAGCCATGCCGATGCGCCTCAAGAACTGCTGCCGGATCAGACAAAAAAGCGTAATCCACATTGAAATAGGACTTGCATGTGCGCCCTACTCCAGATTCCCAATTGATGAAATTTAAATCGCCACGGAGAATTTTTCCGGTCGGATCAAACTTTTTGAGTGTTGCACCAAACTCAGAACTCGGAGCCGTAGTAGCGCGAAGTCCAGACCATGCACTGTCACCGACACCACGAATATCCAGAAACTGATGACTTCCTTCAAAAGGAATAGCTGCAATTTGTGGAGCGGGTAAGTTCAGCTTTGGTGAATAGTCACTCACCGGCTCATTTACAGCAAGTGGAAGTGAATCATCGGAACTTGCTGACACTCCAAACTTTTTGCACCCGGAGGCCAGAATTAAAAAACACATAAAACTGAGTGCTTGCTTCTTAAACTGAATTTCTTTCGAATCGTTGAGAATGCTTGCCATAATATTCTCCACATCCAATAATATTTGCGAACAAATTTTTCACTTCAATTGAGTGAGAGTGCACAAAACATTGTCCATATCGTGGTCGACTATAAACGCAGAGTCAGGCGATAGGCTAAGCGGAAATGGCTTACCTCCGCTTTTTTCAAGATACGAATCCCAGTACTGCACCTCATGTGCATTCACATTTTCAGATGGGATTAAAATTTGTGAGCCATCTCTATTCACGATATATCGCTGCCCAAGTCCACCATAATTGGCATACTTAACCAAGCGCCCCAAGATGCCTCCGAGTGGTTTTACAACAGCTCGTGCAAATGAATCAGCGGCTTCTAAAACCGGAGGAATATGAGGGGTTACATCATCGCCATATAGAGTATTGATGTGCCTGTCCCCGAATCTCAACTCAAAGGCCTTTTGAAACTCTATATCGCCAGCATTGGGAGACTGAAATGCATAAATCTTGCTGACGTTGAACCCTCGGTCTTCTAAAATCCAAGCTGCAAACTGACTCAATGCGCCACCCAGACTGTGAGCTGCGAAGGTCACAGCTTTCCCCCCTGATGCAGAATCCTGAATTGCACTAAAAAGCCCTTCCCAC
>JBEAPS010000085.1:0-5592 GCA_041164285.1 Pseudomonadota bacterium | reverse complement strand
CAGGGGGAGGTATGGCATTGAGCCGATCAAAGATTCGTTGAGCTGCAGTTTGAGCCAGCCCTTGCGTGGCTCTGCTTGAGTTTTCAAAGTAGCGCAACAGATGTAATTCCCGTTTTTGGCTGAGGGATGCCTTTACGGTCCCATCGCCAACCAAATCGTAAGCGCCACTCGAGAGATTGGGTAAATTCATATCAAACAGCACTCTTCCGTTAGAGAGGTCAACTGCTCGTGCTCGAAACGACATAGTCGCGACTTCCTCTTCAGGCGAAACGTCGGGCAGTTTATTCTCTGCTTTGATTTGTGAACATGGGATGCTCCCGCTCGCAAGCACTTCGTTTCCTTGGTCGCATTTTTCTACACGAGTGATCGCACGACTCGATCCAGTGATGTAGACTTCCACTCCCCAGCGCGCAGAACTTATGTCAGTGATGATAAAGCTCCTCTCACGGGCGAACAGGTGTTTGAGAGCTGTCATTAGGTGACTGGCTTGACCTGAATGCGCGGTGTGGTCGGCAATGGGAGCAATGTAGATTGTTCTTGGTCTGTCTGAGCTGAAACGCTCTTGATTGGCAAAACGGTAAACACAGCCCTGCGCAAATGCCATGATTGAGCCAAATAGGACGAAGCAAATCAAGCTTTTTGTCATTTTGGAATTTCCCTCGGGCGCTCTGAATGTTCAGACGGGAGAATATATTTTTGGTAATAATTGTCCCGAGTCGTGTAAAGACTTCATGTCGGTGTAGCCACCAAGGAATTCAGTCCCAACAAAAATCATGGGGACTGTTCTCCATCCATTGTTTTCAGTGCTGAGCTGACGCCAGAGATCGGGCTGTTGGTCTAGGAAAATTTCTTCAAAGCTGACCTGCAAATTAGTGAGAAGTGTTTTGGCGGCGACACAATAGGGGCATGAGCGCGTTGAATAAACAATGACTTTTTTCATACTGACCTCTCGAAATCCTAAAACGGGTCTTAGCAAACGCGAGCTCTTTTGTCACATTTGCCTGAAAAAACGAAAGGACAGCTAGGCTTATTGGAAGAGGGGTTGTGAAAATCCAATCAGAACTGCGAGATTTTCGCACATTTTGCTTGCAGGAAGCAGACCGAGCAGTGGCTCGATGCAATGATCATTATCAAAGATCACCAAAACAGTTTTGTTGTTGATGATCGATATTCCCTCAGCTTTCTCAGGTAGGTCGAGTCCCTTGAGTGCATCTGAAAGGTCGGCTGCGAGGCGAGTCTCTATGGGTGTGTATTGTATCGCACCTCTCTCATAGTCAGTGGTGTCGGCAAGACGCGTTGTATCTGGCTTGATGGTGGCTTCGAATAATGCAATGTGCTTACGATTACTTGCATGTTCAAGCACCAAGAACCGATTGCCGCTGTCGCTTATTGCCGCAAGGTCCCCAATTTTAACATTTTTGGCTTTGTCACCGAAGCGTCGAGCCTCTTTGCTATGTTCGTAAGCGAACTGTTCGACGAGACCATTTTTTCTATTGATTCTGACGATTCGGTGGATGCGCGTGTCATTGTTTCCATGCCCCTTGAGACCCGATGGCCCACCTTTTGAGTCGAGTGGAGATTGCAGCGCCGCAATAACCGAGTCACCCGAAACAGTGAGTCCTTCAAAACCTCGGTTATCTGCTCTTTGGCGGAACACCCAAGGGAGAGAAACTTTTTTCATTTCGTGATCACGAGAAGGACTCCATCGTTGTGTGATGTTGCCGGCGCCATCGGCACGAAGGACTGATGGGCCATACTCTTCTACAAACCAAAACTCACGCTCACCCGCACTATTGAAGGTTTGTGCGACGCCTTCAAAGTCAAAGCCACGTGGTGAGAGTGGTAGAGGCTCGAAACCGCCCAAGTCTGAGTTGATGGCATAAGCACTTTCGCCCGTAGAGAGCTCTTTGTAAGACGAAGGAAGTCCGTTGGTTGGAGCAGCCTCTGCGATGACTGGCAGTTGTTCTAGAATTTTGCCTGACCCGTTTGCATTGAGTGAAATTCTGAAAATGGTCTGGTTAAAATTGGGCAGTGGAAAGTAGCGATCGCCAGACTTAAAGGCAAGACCATTACTGGAATCTTTTTCTTCAAGATACAAGTTCAAACCGCGATCGTTGATCGTCCAGAATTGGTTTTCTGCAAATTGACCGGGTTGTAGTTGAACACGGCTAGAACCACTCCAGCCGCCTTCATGGAATTCAAACTTTTTCGGAAAGAGGGCTGTCCCAAGTTTTGGAAGCTCAGAAAATTGAAAAATGGCCACTTTTGGAGCAGTCTCGGTTTCAACCGTTTTGAGTAAGCCCTGCATCACACTTACGTTGGCTTGATTCGATTTCGTCGTAGTACACGCAGCGGTGAGAACTACTAAAGGTAACAGGAGAGAATTGCAAAACAGGTTCATAGGGCCTCAATTCCTTTTTTAGAAGGGCGATGGCAATTCTGCCTCAGATGCTTCGCGCAATAACGAGCTCAGTGCGTCATGGATGAGTGGTGCGGTTTGCGGTCCAAGAGAATTCTCTTCACCATAAGGTTTGTCGTTGTAAGTGTAGGGTGCCTTTTCATCCCATTGGCTTTTGGGAATGATATAGCCAATTTGGTCATTTGCCAGTCCGAAGAGCATGTTCATTTTTCCCTTCATGATTGTGCGAAGGGCTGGAACTTCGATAGGCTTTGTGAGTTTGAAATCGTTGCCCTCTGGAGTTTCAATACCACCATCAGCAATTTCCGGATAAAGCTCGCCAGGGATCGTTCCAATCCATGTGTCGCCCAGCTGAAGTAATCCAACTTCACTTCGCGTTTTAAAACCCTTTTCGAATTTTCTGCGGATGATGCGTAAGAGCGCAGCTAATCTAAATTTGACGTTATCGACGGGTAAAAGAATAGAACGTGAGCGCCAATGAAGTGCAGGTGCGGTCATTTGTACTTCCGCTTGTGTGTCGACGGTGTTGAGCACTGCAGTTGCCACCCGATAACCAACCGTGCGTGCTTTCTCAAAACTTGGTGTGAGTAGGACTTGGTTCAGTACGCGATCCACAACGGGTGTATCGTCGAGAGTTGTCATAAGACCACCCACCGCTCCGTTGGCGAAAACAACTGTTCCACCAATTCCGCTTTTGATCACTGTGGAGTTGTATTCGATTCCAGATTCTATTCCCTCTCTGAGGTAATGGACGAAGTCTGATGTGATTGCAGTATTCGCGTTCCACAACACTTCGGGATGGTTGGCCCAAGTCACGAGTGTTCCGAGTGTTTGATTTGAAGAGGCGCTCATGAATCGAAGATAACGCACGTTTGCATCAAATACTTCTGGTAATCGGGTATCCACGAGCACGTCGCGACCAACGTTTGGTATTTCAGCTCGCATGACGAAAGCAGGCTCCAGCTTTGCCACAGCGGTTCGAACGGCAATCGCGGACTGAGACTTAACCATATCGAGATATTTTTGATTGACGCCAGACTTGAATAAACTTGGCCCCCAGATTCCGATGAGGTCGGGAGCTTCATGGTCGTGAGTCGAAGTGATGACGACAAAATCTAGGTTGAGATCTTTCACCATGCGACGAATGTCCATAACGTCGTTGTGCATGAAGCCAATCGCATCGAGGGCTAAAATCACTCCACGTGTATTGCCATCTGATAAAGCAACGGCGCGGGCCCACAGGTTGTCGTGAACTGACTCAGCTTTGCGGTTTTGTCCAAAGCCGGCAATCCAAATGGGCTCATTTGGGTCATCGATAGCTGGTGTGATTGATTCTTGAGCAAAACCTACTTCAAGTGTCTCTGCATTGGCGAATGTCTTGTGAGCAGGTACAAAGGTAGCAACCGTAAAAGCAGCTATACACAATGCTTGCATTGCTCCTTTGCGGGCTCTTTTTAAGGCCCACTTCTTGGTGGCTGATAAACTGGAGATGATCATATGTTGTTCTCCCATCTGGCACGTTTGGGACAGAGAATACCCAAAACAAATCAAATTTCTATGCTGGTCCGCATGATTCTGGTTCTTTTGTTGTGTGGGTTTGTCGGCGCGCGCTTCGAGCAGCCTGCTTATGCATTAGAACTCAAGGCAGGCTTTGCCAGTGTGGATATAAGCACCGATGAAGAAATTCCGATGGGAGGCTACGGTACCTTTTTTTTGAAAGAACCTCGTATGAGCATTGGGGTTCATGATCCCCTCTATGCTTCGGCCATGGTCATCGAGTCTGGAGAGGGACAAATTGCTGCGCTTGTGAGCGTCGATGCAGTGGGACTTTCTGGAGTACAGGTGGCTCGCATAGAGTCCATCTTGAAAAAAAGAGTCAGTCCAGAACTCCATCTGATTGTAGCATCAACTCACACACATCATTCTCCTGACACTCTAGGACTTTGGGGTTCTTTGCCGCGCTCAGGCAGAAACTCTGCTTACATGAAGCAGCTTGAAGCAAAAGTATCTGATGCCGTTGTAACCGCATTCGAAAGTCGTGTCGCCGCTCGCCTGTTCCGTAAAAAAGGCCGTCACGAGAATTCAACCTCGGCATCCAATGTTATGGCAGATATTCAGGATGAATTTGTGACTTTGCTCTTTAGAGCCTCTGACGGAGGTGAGCTTCTCGGTACATTGACGCAGTGGGCAGCACATCCGACAGTGCTCGGCATGGAGAACAATGCTTTGTCAGCAGACTTTGTTGGGTCTTTTCGTGAGGTTTTGCGTCGACAAGTGCCTGTGCCTCATTTGTATTTCAATGGAGCGATCGGGAAGGTGTATCCGATCATCCCCGACGACAATGACCCCGCTCTTGTTGACGATCTTTTTGGCGAAGGGTTTCAAGACCCCGATGTGCGAGATCAGTATCGAAAGGTTACGACCGTTGGAGTTAGATTAGCTCAATCTGTGCTTGAAACTCCTGAGCGAGAAGTTACACATGGAGATTCCAAGGCATTTTCGATGTGCCATTCTCAGATTCAATTTCCAGTAGACAATTTGCTCTTTAAAATTGCGAGTCAGCTCAATGTGGTTGAGACTCGGATACGGTTGAGCAGATTACGGAGCCGCATTTCATCGTTGTCTGTCGCGGACATGGTTTTCATTTCTGTTCCGGGTGAAATTTTTCCAAGACTACTGAATAAAATCCCTCGTGATTTTTTTGGTGGAAAAACCCCTGTATTTCTTGGAATGGGTCAAGATTGGCTTGGTTATTTTGTAGAGCCCTCTGACTACGATAACGATGAGCTCAAGTATTGGACAGGGCTTTCAGTTCATAAAAATGCATCCCAAGTTTTGCTGCAAAGCATGGCGAAATCAATTCGGGGTCAGGACTGTTCCACAGGCTTGTGAGCTGGCATGGGAGCAAAGATAACTCTCACACCGGAGGGAGCTGCAGGTGATTTTATCAGTTGAAACGTCCAATGCGTCTTTAAAAGATTATGGAATTCAAATCCCGCTGTTGCCGGAGCGCTATACAAAAACATTGACAGCATTATGCGAGGATTCGCGTTTTTCAAAATCTATTGGTGAGTGGCTGCTACGCGCAGAAACCACTCCATTCTCTCGGGAACAGTTGCTTCGTGTCCATTCACAATCCTATGTAGATGCTTTGCTCTCCAAAGATCCAATTG
>JBEAPS010000084.1:0-3137 GCA_041164285.1 Pseudomonadota bacterium | reverse complement strand
TGTTACTGTTGGAAAGGCCACGTTGAGCAACAAGTGATTCAACGTTGGTACGAATACGAAGTCCCATGATACACTCCTCCCTGAAAAATCCAGCCTCAGCTCAACCCTTGAGCTGGTGGCCCATCCGTCGGCCTCACCCTTGAGACTTTCCGAATGAGTGAGTCATTACCCAGTCCCTCTGGGAAGTTCCGTGACTCACATTTGCTTTTTCGTAAGAAGTTTTTGGTACTTTAGAAAAAGTTAAATAAATTATAAAAAAGTGTTTAAAATTGAAGTTTTAAGGCGGGTTGAGTTTTGCGGCGCTCATTTGGAGAGGCCGATGAGGGGCGTTTTTGAATCGAGTGGATGTGTGATTGTTCAAATGAAAAAATACGAGGTGCGAATAATTATGCTCGTACTTGCAGGGACAAGCACTCTTTCATTAATAAGGTGCTATAGAGCGGATAAAAAAAAACCGGCTCAGAGGCCGGGTTGTGCACGCAGTCGCTGAATGCGATCCTCGAGCGAGGGGTGCGTACTAAACAGGCTTGAGATGCCCCGCCCTTTGTTTGAAATTCTGAATGCTGCAATAGACTCTGGAACCTCTTGAGACTCCACCTGTCCGTAGGAGCGCTGAAGGCTCTGCAGAGCTGCGATCATTTTGTGCGAGCCTGCAAGGTGTGCGCCACCCTCGTCGGCTCGGAACTCGCGAAAACGTGAGAACCAGCTCACCGCAATTGAGCCCAAAATGCCGAGCAAAATCTGGCAAACGATCACGACAATCATATTCACCATTGCACGGTTTTCTTCTCTGACTGACTGTGAGACGCCAAACGCAATGATGCGAGCGAAGAACATGACAAATGCATTCACGATACCCTGAACAAGGGTCATTGTGACCATATCGCCATTGGCAACGTGTGCCACTTCGTGTGCAAGCACTCCTTCAATTTCCGTTTTGTTCATGCGCTGCAAAAGGCCACTGCTCACCGCAACGAGGGAGTTGTTTTTAGTGGGGCCGGTTGCAAATGCATTGATGTCGTAGCTCTCGTAGATTCCCACCTCGGGCATTTTTGAGATTCCGGCTTTCTGAGCAAACTGATAGACGGTTTGGAGGAGTTCGCGCTCTGAGCCACTCGCTTTGTTTGGGTCAATCAATTTAATCCCCATCGTCCATTTTGCGATCATTTTACTCATGCCGAGTGAAATGAAAGCTCCCCCAAAGCCCCAAACGAGGCAGAACAGGGCAAGCGTCTGGTAATCAATGCCATAGGCGGTCACATAGCGGTCGATCCCAAGTAGGCTCGTTACAATCGAGATGGTGACCATCACTAATATATTAACGGCAAAAAACCAGAAAAATCTTCTGAACAGTTGCATAGGAGCTCCCGTAATTAAACAGTTTTTTCGGGATTTAGGCCCGAAGTCCGTACACCTCATAATCTGTACGGAATGGAGAGAAAGTCAACTCATTGGTCTGCAAATGACTGAATTCGGTAGACCCTCTCAGACAGCGGCTGAGTAGGACGCCCTGAGTGCTGTGAGTCTACAATAATGTGCATAGACTGTGGATTGCTCTGTACCATGCCGCGAATATTCACATATTCGTTCTCGAAATTGCCAATCACATTGTACTTGGAACAAATGGTCCTAAATGCCTCCTCTTTATACACAGCGTCGTCGGTGAGGGTGTTGAGTTTAAGAATGGTCTCGGCTCCCTCGAGCGGGAATCCGAATTTGGCCAGCTGCTTGAGCGTGCCGTCGTACATGACTTTGTGGCTTCTACCCGTCAAATAGACAATTTTGATGCCCATCCGTTGGCAGAACCAAACGAAGTCGACTGCGCCTGAATAGACAGCATCGTGCTCGACCAGCGTTTCACCATCAAAAAACTTCTTTCTCCAAAATCGTTCAATCGTCAGGAGAATTTCCATGATGTCGGGATTTCTGAGATCGAGTCCCGCATTTTCAAATGCATGGGAGAGGCTATACCCAATATGATTGAAGCCAATACTTCCTACCTTCCTTGTGAGAGCTTCGGGAAAGCGCTTCGCCTCGGTGAGCGAAAGCCACTGCTTCACTATTCCAAGCGTTCTGTGTCCGACATCAAATAGGGTTCCATCGAGGTCGAACACGATGGCTGGCTGTTGAGCAGCTTTTGAGCCAGTAGGGTCGTTTTCTTTTGCGTTTTGGGCAATAAAACCCCCTAATGCCGAAGCATCGGTGTCTTCAATACACCAATATGCAGGCTCGCTGCGGTAGGTGCGGCTGCGCGGATGGGGGTGTGGGGGATGCTCGTAAACCGAGGTCAACGACCAAGTGCGTTCCAAATCATGGGACAGACGCTTCACCAAGGTGACCGCATCAGAAAATCCGGCTTTATATTCCTGCGAGCGTCCGCCCTCTTTTTCGCTGATTTGCTCAATAGCGGTCCAGTGCTCGTCGAGCAGATTTCTGATGTCATTGAATATGGCGGTTTTGAGCATGAGATCCTCAATGAGAGTTTTTAATTTTATGTGTGCGGATCACAGACGCTCCCCATTGAGCACATTTGTGTTCCCAGTGCGCGCTTTGCTGGTCGCGCCAGTCGTTTTCTTCGTGCAATGAGCCAAACGTGGGGAGGCAACCTTGCCTGTCAGCCAACTGTTTGAGGAAACTCTTGCGCGATAAACCAATCAGAAGTGGCGCCCCGAGTTCTCGCATTTTTATAAATGACCTTTCGCTTAAAAGCTGCAGATTGTGTTCAAGCAACTTTCCGAATCCGATCCCGGGGTCAACCGCACACCAGCTTACTCCACAGGATTTCGCAAAGTCGAGGCGCGATTTTAAAAAAACAAGAACTTCAATGAGACAATCCGTGTATTGAGGCTGGCTTTGCATTGTGGCGGGCGTGCCCTGCATATGCATAAGAACAAGGCCGAGGTCATATCGAGCAGCAATGTGTGCAGTTGTCAGCTCTTCCGTAGGACACCTAATCGACTTACGTGCGGCATAGACGTCATTAACAATATCTATGAGACCCTCTTGGGCAGCGACCTCGGCAACGACGGGACTCGATGTGTCCAAGCTGATGATGGCATGTGGCAATGCAGTGTCTCGCAGCCTTCTCAGGACAGGAATCACCCGCTCGAGTTCCTCATCGGTTGAAAGCTCAGGAG
>JBEAPS010000083.1:0-2998 GCA_041164285.1 Pseudomonadota bacterium | reverse complement strand
CTTGCAACAGTCGTTCGGTGTGATAAGCGTAGAGTGTCTGGTCGTAGCTCAGTTGGATAGAGCATCGGATTTCTAATCCGATGGTCGCAGGTTCGAATCCTGCCGACCAGGCCATTCACATCTCTTCATCACAGCAATCTAGGTTTCGACTTCCACGCTCAACACCCCATGCAACATTTTTCCTCGCGTCAAATTTGACTGCGTGTGCTGCTCTTTCCTGACTGATTTCTCTCCGATCGGCGAAAATAGTCGATGATGAACAGACACAAGGGGACTAGAATGGAAAAGCGCTTTCCTATGCAAAACGATGCAAAGCGCCCGCTCAATGAGTGGATTGGAGACGCAATCCGCTATTCTGTGCTGACCGACGTAGGGCTCGTGCGAGAGAACAATCAGGACAGCATGTTGGCCGAACCCAAGTTGGGCCTCTTTATGGTAGCTGATGGTATGGGTGGACGGGCTGGAGGTGAAGTTGCCAGCTCACTTGCGATCGACGCAGTGCGCTCGGACGTTGGTATTCGATTCCGAGAACTTTTGTTCTCGGACAGATTGACGCGTGAAATTATATTTAAACAAGCGCTCAATGCTGCATGTCTCCAGATTTATTCACGCTCATTGGAACAACCCCACCTCCGTGGCATGGGAACAACTGCTACAGTTTTATGGCTTCCTGTTCAGGTTGAAACGATTGAAAACGCTGACGCAGAGAGGCTCGCAAGTGTTGCTCATGTGGGTGACAGCCGATGCTACCTGCTTCGAGCAGGACTTCTCTATCAACTGACTTCAGACCACAGTTTGTTTCAAGAAAAGGTCAGAGCGGGAGTACTGTCTCCTGACTCTCCATTCGCTCAGAATTTGAAAAGTGTGATTACCCGGTGCGTTGGGTATCAGGAAGATGAAGAAGTCGATGTTATAAACTTCCAAGTATTTCGGGGTGATAGATTCCTGATTTGCAGTGATGGCCTGTCCAACAAGGTAACAGAACAGGAAATGGCAGATTTGATGATGGAAGACGACCTCAATTGGGTCAGCGAGCATATGGTTGAACTTGCCAAGGAGCGAGGCGGAGAAGACAACATTACGGTAATTCTTGTCGCTTTAGACACTTAGGGCTACTTCGGAGAGGAAATGTAGAGATTTTGACCCTAGCTTGAACCCGCGATTCAAGTTCAGTGGGCACCGGACCGAACCACCAATAGATGGGATGAAGAGGAGAGAGCGCGTGTTAAAGGGATCTGAGAAAAGCACACCACCCTACCGATCGAAGCCCCCTAAGGTCGTGACTGGCCGAGGCGGCTGGCTGTCGCGGTTGTCGTGCGTAACCCTCATTTACATCCCCAATGAGAGCGCAACCTCTCGCAGAATCCGAATTCCCAAAGTCGTTCTCTATACAGGAATGACGGTCGCCTGTGTCGTTCTCGGGATTTTGAGCGCGTTGTCTGCCAATCTCGTGAAAATGGCCAAGCTTCAAAGCGAGTATGAGCAGCTACGTTCGGAAAATACAGCGATTCGCTCAGAGGCTGCTGCCCTGGTATCAAAGCTTCAGGAGGTCCGCTCCAATCTCGCTCAGGTGGATCACATCTCAGACCAAGTGCGCCAAGAGGCGGCAAGTCTTGATCCAAGGAGCGAAAAAAAAAAGGGAGCCCTCACTGGTCTCGGACTGAGAAGTAGACGCGTTTCATCCAAAACTTCTTTGCTCGTTGAACGCAGCGCCAACCCGCCCCTCCAGCTCTCCAAAATCAATAAAAATACAAGCGAGGATGAGGCAGGTGCAGACAGAATCGACCTGCCCACCCAGGCACTTGGCAGCGACGTGAATGTTGAAAACCTTGAATTTAAGGACTTGTTTGCAGCACTGAGTGATATCCGTGCAAAGAGCTCCGTTCAGCTTGAAGGGCTCAGCACTCTACTCAAGGAGTTGCAAGGTTACCGCGTCCGCTTGTCCCAAACTCCTACTATTTCTCCTGTGCAAGGTCTTGTAACGTCGTTTTACGGCGTTCGATCCAGTCCGTTTACGGGCGAGTCGAAAATGCACAAAGGTGTCGATATTGCTGCTCCGATGGGTTCACCCATTCGGGCAGCTGCCAACGGAACTGTGGTACGGGCTGGAACAGCAGATGATTATGGAAACTATATTGAGATTGCGCATGGGTTTGGAGTGGTCACCCGCTACGCACATGCACAAAAGCTGCTCGTCCGAACAGGTGCGCGAGTTTCGAAAGGCGACTTGATTGGGCTCGTGGGAGCAACCGGACGAACAACAGGACCACATTTGCACTATGAGGTAGAAGTTGGAGGTCGCAAAGTCGATCCTAGCAACTTCATACGAGGTCTTTGAACTCTCAAAGCTTAAAAGTAAGTGGCAGCCGTTGCTCTGGCACCGTAAACGGTTTCAGGCTTCACTCCAGATGTTTCCCAAGCACCGCCCGGAACCCAGAGTCCGCCATCGAGCGAAAGTCTCAAGCCGTCTAGAGTTCTATATGAGTAATTGAGATTAACCTCAAAACCCAAATTGTTCACGAGGCCAACTTTTACGTCAGAGGCATCCGCTTTTTTATTGAGAGAATTGAGACGAGCAAAAATCACGGCAGGTGTGAGCATGCCAAATGATGGTGACTCATAGCTGTATTCCGCTCTCACGAACATGACGTTTCTAGCAGCAACACCGGGCATGCCAGCCACGTCTGCCGAAAGTGGGCTGAACATTAAAAGCGATGGGCGGACGTTTGGATGCATCGCAATTCCAGTGATTTTGTCGTCTTGAGTTGTTGCATTTTCGTACGCATCTGAGTCACCTCTGCTGTAACCACCAGTCAGGGTCACTATTTGCGACTCAGCAACCTGAGCTGTAGCTCGTCTGCGACGAGCAGCTTCGGTTTGAGAAATTTGAGATGCTCCCTCAGCCGATGACACTCCACCACTCAACTGGAGCATTGTACGGACGAGAATGTTCAAACCTTCAATGGTTTGACTTTCACAACTGACGTAGAGCTTTTGT
>JBEAPS010000082.1:0-16724 GCA_041164285.1 Pseudomonadota bacterium | reverse complement strand
GTCAACACAATTACCGTATGCAGAGCCAGCCAGGAATGCAGGTAAGCCCGACAATGGGGTACATGAATCAAGGTCGAACCACGAGCGGCTTTGGAAATATGTACAATCCCAATGGTGGTTTTGGCGGTGGCATCCCGTCACAGTTTGACGAAGGAACTGAGATCGAGCAATTCATAAAGAAGGACATCGATCTTGGGAGTGGAATTGATTTCTACCGAGTTGTTGAGGAGTTCGAGAACCGACTTATTGCAGAGGCACTGCGCCGCACGAATCACAACAAAAACCGTGCTGCTCAACTCTTGTCTATGAACCGCACTACTCTCGTGGAAAAGCTAAAGAAGAGAGCTGCATCGAACAATGTTAAAGTTGAGCCGGGGCGGGTGAAGCGCAACCCTGCATTTACAATCTTCGACGGCCTTGGGAACGAAAATCCAGAGTTCGACTCCATTGAGTACATTGGTCATGGAAACAAGGAGAGCTACTCCGACTTGGAGTGAGCCTCCAAAGAGATTCCTTCAAGTGGAAGCAGCTGCTTCCACTTTTTTTTAAAATATCCCGACGTTTTTTTGACTTGCATGATTACTTTGCAAAGCTTTTAATTCATTATTATTTGAAAAAAGCTGCCTGAATTTTGTTACTTAAGTTTTTTTTTTTTGCGAGGGAGATAAAAATGAAAAATCAGTTTTTGATTGCTTCCGGTACCTTAATCATAGGAGCGATTGCGGGTTTTGGTTTATCTAAACTGTCTTGGGGCGGCATCGGAGCTACAACAGTCGAGGCACCCGTCGGCTGCGACACAAATCTTCACATGAGTTTTGAAGGCCCAGTGATTGCAGTTGGCAACCAGTCCGTTGCAGGGGCTGAATTGCCAGAAAATGTTCGATCTGAACTTTATGAATTGACTTCACAAAATTATTTGCGAGCGCGAGAGCTTCTAGAAGCATACGCGACACGCTTTGCACTCGCCAAGGAATCCGGAGGTAACGTCAATCCTTCGAAAGTTCCCGAGCTTGGAGAGCTTCTATCTGACAAAAAAATTTCTGACGAAGATGTCAGAAATTTTTACGAAAGCAATAAAAAAAGCTTTCCACCTAACATGACGTTCGAGTCGGTGGCAAAAAACCTAAGAGTTCATCTTGAGACTCAGCGAAATCAGGATGGAATACGCAAAACTATGGCCTCGCTTCGAGATAAAAAAGCTTATCAGCTCCTGCTTCCAAGCCCTTGTGGTCCTCGTGTTGCAATGGATTTCGGAAAGTTTCCTAAGAAGGGCGATGCCAATGCTAAAGAAACCCTTGTTTCTGTCGGAGACTTTTTCTGCGCTTCGTGTCGTTACTTCAAGAGCGACTTGGAGAACTTTTTAAACAATCATCGTGATACAATTCAATACACTCAAGTCATCACGACTGATGACGTTAATGCTCCAGCTGCTCAACTGGCTGCAGGTGCATACTGTGCGAAACGTCAGAGCAATGATGCCTTTTGGAAGTACTCCGAACGCGCATATAATATTCCCTACTATCTTCTTCAGAAAAGCGCTGGGATTGCAGAAGTTCGAGAGCAAGCAGTGAAGATTGCAACTGAAGCCGGACTCGACGCAAAAGCCTTCGAAAAATGCCTCAGCAACGAAGATGGCATGGACGAACTCAAAACCGTTGTTAAGAACCTGAAGGCTTCTGGAGCGAACAAAACTCCAACATACATAGCGAGCGGTCGCCGCATTGTGACACCGAACAATCCTGCGGTTCTCATAGACGTTCTGAGCCAGTCGTTTCCAGGAGCGTTGAAGAACAAGTCTGACACTGCGACCAAAGAGGCGCCAACTGCCAAGTGAAGGTTTTGGTGGGCCTGGAGGGACTTGAACCCCCAAATCGTCGTGTTATGAGCACGCTGCCGTAACCATTTAGCTACAGGCCCCAAGATTTGAAACTAATCTAGCTATATCATCTGGTCAACAATTCAAGCGCCTGTGGTTCAACAATCACGGGCGCTTTGCATAGCGTTTAGGCATATTCGTGCGGTCAATGGATCTAGGCCTTCTACGCACTCGCCATCTCGCCCATCGGCAACGGCCTGCAAAATTGATTGAGGGAACCAGCGAATATCTGAACTCTCCTCCGCGTTATGCTGCACTTCAGTGTTCGTTGCTCTGAGGACAAAAATGAAATCATAATGAACGTGTTCAGGCACTCCACCATGCGGCCGAATGACAAATCTTTGCACCATTCGAGGACACAATGCTTTCAACAGTTGTTCTGGTTCAGATTTTGACTTTGGCAAACAAACATTCACAGTGTTCAAGCCTGTTTCTTCAAAGCACTCACGAACAGCAGAGCGCAGGAGGTGCCAGTCTCCGTCCGCATGCCCCCCAGGATATACCCACTCACCTATTTTTCGGTGCATCAATAATAAACAAGAGTCCAGATTGGGGCTCAGAATGACAGAGGATGTTGTGATGTGCGCCGGCATGAAGCTTCTGGCGACAGCGTCTGGATTGTGCAATATGTCAGCAAGCTCCGGATATCTGCGCAGTGCTCTCGTTTCGCCCTGTAAAATACAGGGTGAAACGTGCTGACAAAAAGAGGCGTATCCATCAGACTTAAACAACTGATGCATTTGGAACGAATTTGAATTAAAGACAACGTCAACCATTCTTGATACCCAAAAGGAGCAATATGACAACGAGACCTTTTACAGGGGTACTGACCGCACTGGCAACTCCCTTTAAACCTGATCTCAGTCTCGATATAGATGCCCTGAACACTTTACTCAAGGCTCAAAAAGGCAGCGGTGTGCATGGCGTAGTTGTGTGCGGAACAACCGGAGAAAGCCCAACACTCAGCAAAGCCGAAAAAGACACCCTTGTGAAGACAGCGCTTCAATATCAAGACGAGCACTTTAAAATTTATGTTGGGACTGGCTCCAACTCAACAAGAGAGACCATCGAACTTTCGCAACACACTGCAGCTCTAACCTCTGATGGTCAAAAAGTTTTCGGCCTTATGATCGTGACGCCCTATTATAATAAACCCACTCAAGCCGGCTTGAGAGAACACTTTCTGGAAGTCGCCCGCTCTGTCGGTGACACACCCATTTGCCTTTACAACGTGCCAGGACGTACTGGATGCACTCTGCAGTCCAAAACACTCATTGAGATTGCAGCTAAAGCTGAGAATGTTGTAGCAGTCAAAGAGGCTGCGGGAGACGTGAGAGTTATTACTGAGATAAAAAGAGCGCTTGTTCAAGCAAACCTCTCCGAGCGCGTGTCAATCCTCAGCGGCGACGATCCCACTTATGCGGCAGCCATGTTGTGTGGTGCCGACGGTGTTATCAGCGTGACAACTCACCTCATTCCAAAGCCCATGCTAGAAATTTGGAATGCAGCTCAGGCTGGAGATTTCGCAAAGGTATCGCGCCTGCACCTATCAACCTACCCAGTCAACAGCGAACTTTTTTGCGCGCCTAATCCAATTCCGCTCAAGTGGGCACTCAATACTCTGGGCCTGTGCCAAAACGTACTGCGACCACCTTTGTCTCCCTTGGAAGAAAGCGGCGTAGAGTCTGTCACTCATGCGCTCGAGAGTATCAAAAAGGCTGGATTGGAGTTGATCAAGTAGGCCGTACACCAGAAGTTATATAGGTTCCACAGCCGTTAAAGGACTTTTCCTGCGATGAATCTCTACAACGAACTTGATTCCTGTATTCGGGTCGACAAAATCTCTATGCGCAACCCAGGCGTGGTCATTCTGACTGGACCATCGAGTTGCGGCAAAGGCGAAGTTGCTGCTGCGCTTTGCCGTGTCATGTCTATTGCTCCATCTGATCACTTATCAATGGGTGAGATACTTAGGTCGGCGTTTCAAAACGCCAAAAATGACGCATCGTATGCGAAGCTTCTCGCCGAGAAGTACCAGATCAGTGCGGATTCAAACATATTCTCATGTATTGACACAAGTGACGATCTCAACCGAAAGGTAAGGAATTACCTGCCACAGCTTGAAAAGTACTTCAAAAGAAATGACATGAGCGAGTTCACCAGTCAGCTCGAATGGCTAGAATTCTGTACCATGAACGGACTTCTCGTTCCTAACCGCTGGACACAAAACTTTATTGCAGCTCATATCGAACATTCTGCAGGTCTCAAAGACCGCCCATTCATTCTGGACGGATACCCTCGAACCGTTGCGGCAGCGAAGCATCTCATTGAGTTTCTTACTCGTCTTGAAATTCCTGTAATTAAAGTCTTGCATCTGAGCATATCCAGGCAAGAAATGATCCAACGCGCAAAACACCGCGGTCGCGCTGACGATGACGAAGCCTCACTCCTTAGTCGATTTCAATTTTACATCGAGAATGTGCAGCCTAGTGTTGATTATCTCAAACTCGAATTGGGCTCTGACGCGATTGCTCTTATCGATGCACATCAACCCGTTTACATCGAAAAAAGTGGTAAAAAGGTTCTGGCTCTTAAAGAGTCGATTTCTAATGTGGTATCGGCTGCATTGCGTGGGCTAGGCGTACCAAGGGTGATCATGAAAGACATACTCGAAAAAAGCCTCTCTAATCAGAGCGCAGTGCGCAGCGAAAGCCTCGACAGCTGAGCCAAAGTTGATTTTTTGTCCATCGCGCATTTGGTGACTCAAGCAGTCTTTTCAATATCGTCAACTTGAAGTCCACCCTCTTGAGTGCCTTCTGGAGCCTGAATTCCCTCTTGCTCGGTCAACTCGCTCTCTTCCACAGGTGCAGTCTGGCCGCCTAAATCTCCAATCTCAGCCAATCGAGAGAGGATTTGTCGTTCGCGCTCCATGAGATAAAAAAGATTTCGCTTCAACTGACTCGCCTCTTGCTCGAGCGTCGCCACTGCCCGCTTGCTCAGACAGTTGCGGTCTGTATTGTGTTTTCTTCGGCCGGAGAGCTTGCCTGTGAGGAGTGCGCTATCTATGAATTTCTGCAATTCAGCTAAGCTCTGTTGCCTAATAGCTCGCAGATTTCGCAGGTTGCGAAGAGATTTGTTCAGTTCAAATCCTTCTTCTATTGTCTCAGCTCCATCCATTGCCTCACTCTCCGTCCTTTTTGGGTCTTATCGGAAGAGAGCGCGGCAGCAAAAGCTCATTGAAATCGCACTTTACTGCAGTGTCATGTTTTATGCTCCGTCCGCAATCGCTTACAACGCAGCTCAATTGCCAACAACGCCTCGAGAGATTCAACTCAACAAAATTCTCGAGGCCTCAGGACAAGACAATGACAGTCTTCTCTTGTCGGAGCGATTTAGACAAAATAGCTCTCTCAGAAGGCAATATCTTGAAATATTTTCCCTACCAGATTGGATTTCAAAATTCTCGCTGAGCACACATTTTGAGGCTTCGGGAAGACAAAGTACTGCATTTGCAGGCTCAATAGACTCAGAGTCACTCATTCAATTGGGAAACAACTTTGAATTGGCAGGGCGATGGTCAACCATTTACACAACAGAAGGTATCAGCATTTTAAGGAAGTCACCTAACTTAGCGCCCACTCTTGAGCACATGACTCTCTCTTACGGCAGTATGCGAACCGTTGAATTGAACGCTGGCCTCTTAAGTGAGCATGCCCTACTCTCCTCGAGACCAATTGCTGGCCAGTTTTCTGGCCTCGCTGCAACGATACACCCGCTCAAAGACAAAATGACCCCACATCAAACGCGCGTCAGTTTTCAGATTGAACACGGATGGAGTGCACCCACAACCCAAGCCGGGACAAGAGTGAAACTCAACAGCATCCAGCGCACGCGCCCTTCAATAACTGTCCTGAGCAAAACAGAGCGAATTTCACTTCAAGGACGAGCCTCTCTTGAATGGTACACAGATCCAGAACGTGCACTAGGCCTCATGTCTGCGACTCGAGCCAAGGGATACGCTGGAACATCCGAGAGTTTTGACAATCAATGGCGACTTTTCGTCGTGGAGAGTGCTTTAGAACTCAGGCCATTACGAGAAACAGGCGTAAAGTTCTCTGGAAACCGCATCAATAACTCACTTGCCACCGAATTGGAGACCAGCTGGAGCTCCTCGCTTCTAATTACGCAAAATTACCGATTTTCTAAAGGTCAAGGCACAATTGAGATAAGCACAACTGCTTTTAACACTCAGAAATTCGGCACTCCCACTTTCCGACTTCCCATTGAAATGAGTCCTGCATCCAGAGGGGTTATCACCGAATTATCGGCTTCCATTCACCCCATCACTCTCAAAAACCATCAGTTCAAAGTGAGCCTCAGCTCTCTCATGGAAAGGCCTCACTCCCCTCAAAGCCGCGCTCAGTATTGCCAACTTACTAATATTACGAATAGTAATTCCTGCGAATTGTTTTTCGGCCAGCTTTCACTGGTGAGAACATTGGGACCAAATCTTTGACAGCTCACATGTCTGCCTCTGGATGTTGCGAAAGTTGATTTTGTCATTTATTCTAAGAAGTGAAAATTCAACTCAAGTGATGACGACGTCGGTCTGTTGCTAGCTACCCATCAGGGCTGGTGATGCAAAGGATAGCTTGGAGCTCAAAGCTCTGACAGGCGCTTTGGCATTGAGGGAGGTACTCTTGAAAGTACAGACATCTCGTTTTGGCGAAATCGAAGTCGATAATGCCGACGTCATCACTTTGCCAGAAGGCCTGGTCGGATTCCCCGAACTGTCACGCTATGTGTTGCTTGACCATGATGCGGACTCACCGTTCAAGTGGTTACAATCACTCGACGATGGAACGATGGCGTTTGTTGTTATCAGCCCGTTGACCTTCAGACCAGACTACACGGTTGAAGTCACTGAAGAAGAGATTGCAATCCTTAAACTTCAGTCTCCAGACGACGCGGTTATTTCGGTTATTGTTACAATTCCTTCCGATCCCAAAAAGATGAGTGCTAACCTTAAAGCTCCGTTGGTATTTAACCTCAAAAACAGAACCGGCAAGCAAGTCATTGTAAAAGAAGCTCAGTACCAAACAAAGCACTTCATCATGGAAGAAATCAAAAAGTACGCTAAAAAAGACTTGCAGGCAGAAATCAAAAAATCTGTTCAGCAACCTGCTTCCGAAGAAGCAACTGCGAAAACCAAAGGTTGATTCTGAAGTCAGTCAGCGTCCATGAGTCTAGCAACCCATGGCTCATTGGCTGGGCAGTAGGCCTGCGTCACACCCTTCGACTTAGCTATTGCATTAAAATCTGATACTTTTTTCCTTAATTGTGACAGAACATCCCAGTTGACCTCATGGAGCTCACTGATCTTTGCTTTCAATTGATCTTGAATGTGCTGACGCGCACGGTCGCTCCCCCAGCCATCAGACGCCGGCTTTCGAGTTACCGACAAACTCGCCAATGACAATGAACACATGGCGCTCGATAGGGCGCCCCGTGCTGACCCCTTCAGGGGTCCAAGCGCGTTGAAGAGGAAACACGTACCCGGCAATGCTGATATAGCAAATGCCTCAAGATTTTTTAGCCTTTCAGACTGCTCCAAATCTTCATACAACGCTCTAACATCGAGAAAAGTTTCGTTAACACGAGTTGTTTTGCGTTTGTCCAGAAAGAGTTTTTTCAGAGACTCTCCATTGTGTTTTTCATAAACAGAGGTCTCCGCATAGTACCAGCACTGGTAAAATAAACCTTTGAACGGATTGAGTTCAGGCTCTTCGGTGGACGAAGAGCTTCCTGCCCCCCTGTTTGCAAAAGGGTCCAAAACAACCGCATTTGTAACCTCGAATGCATCAAACGAAACAGGCGCTTGAGAAAACAGGGAAGGTGTATCCGTCGTGAGAGCCCACATATATCCACGGACATTTTTGCCAAAAAAGTTTTTGCTCGCCGCAGTGATTGCGTCGAGCTCAGACTGTTCAGTTTGACTCTGGCGCTTCCAACACCCCGAAAGCAGCCCAAAAAAAAGCAAAAAAAATAACAAATGCCAATTGATAGACGTCATCGGACACTCCTGCCAACGAAGACCAACCTGTATTCGTATTTTTTATTCAAAACTTGAGTTTTCTTTATTTGTTCCGATTCATCTTGGGGCGTTGCACCAGATATGGGAGTGCATTGGTGACGATTCATCTGATAAATGAAGATGAGCGGTATAAAATCGATTCAAAGGTTGGGACTGGGGCAATGGCCACCGTTTTCAAAGCCTATGACAATCGATTGCAGCGAACCGTTGCGCTCAAAATACTGCATGAACATTTAAGCTCAAACTCCGAGCTCATACTCCGGTTCGAACAGGAGGCTAAACTTGCGGCTCGCATCGATCATCCGAATATCGTAAGAACATATGATTTCGGTCTCAATAAAAATGACCAGTATTTTATCGTGAGCGAATTCGTTGACGGGCGAAGTCTTACTGTCGCAATGCGGCAATACAAAAATGAATCTCAACAGGCCCTGCATCCAATTCTTGCTGCACTTGTTGCATTAGAAGTTTCCAAGGGTGTTGAAGCCGCGCATCAACACTCTGTCATTCATCGTGACCTCAAGCCCGACAACGTTCTTGTCTCGAATCATGGTGAAATTAAACTGACAGACTTTGGAGTAGCGCGGCCCTTTGATTCATCAATGACACAGGTTGGTCAGTTCCTTGGCTCTCTCACATATGCTTCACCCGAGCAAATCAAGAGCGAGCCTTTGGATGCACGAAGCGATATTTTTTCGCTTGGTGTGATGCTTTTTGAAATATTGACTGGTCGACTACCTTTCCGTTCTTCGAACCCGACAGACCTTGCACTTAAGATCAGCAGAGCTGAGGTTGAGCCATTGAGTCAGCTGCGTCCAGCCATTCCAAAAGAGCTCGACCAGATGGTCAGGCAATGCCTCAGAGCAAATCCGAACGAGCGCCATCAAAACGCATCAAGCATCGTCAGCCAACTTGAGAGCTATTTAAAAAATGAAGCAGTATCTCCCTCAAGTAACGCGATCAGTGATGGATTTCTTAACCCCGAACTGTTCACCTCAACAATTCGACGCGGACCCGTCCTGCAGGTGGAAAGACCTATTTCTCAGGAACCTAAGACAGAAACTAAGACAGAGACATCATCTCCGGTTGACGATAAAGCTCACGAGTATGCCCCCAAAAAGCAGGCTTTGAACAACTCTTCGAAGTATCGCTCACACGATCCTAAAGTTGGCTCACGAGGCAAACCAGTTCTGGTGACAACAACAACTCAGCGACGCTATGTTTCTTTCATTTTGACGACAGCAAGTATTACATTGATCATGGTTACTCTCATCGTCCAAGAACGCTCAAAAATTATTAGGTTATTACGTGGAGGAAGCGAGCAGAGTGCGCAGGAGCAACCAAGCCCCGAAAACACAACAGCTTCCCCAAGTCAGCTAGAGTCAGCCGTGGAGAAGGACTTGCCTGTAGGTGCACCTCAGGTGCATCAATCACCTTCTACATCTGCAGCTCAACCGAGTGTCTCTACAACAAGACCCACAAAAGTCGAATCAAAGACAACTGAATATGTTCGCCCTAGGACTGATAAAGCTCAAAGGAGTCCGAGCAAGCGAAAAAGTAGCACTGCGCGAACTATACCCAAAAACAACTCAGAGTCTCGCCAGCAGCAAAAGACTATTTTGAACAAACCATTTGATCGGGTTCCGAAACCTCGCTTGGCGAAGGTGACTCCTTCGCCTCAAACCAATGCGGAAAAAAAGGTGACAACAGGACAAATAGTCATAAAGACTCAGCCCGGAGAAATGACCGTTTACATCAATGGTGTCTTCGAAGGACTGAGCTCAAAACAGGACAGTGTGCGCACATTTACGATTCCTGCTGGCAATGTAACTCTAAAAATTCCCTCGCAAGAAAACAACGGCAGGTTGTACCGTGAGTATGTAGGCCGATTCAGAATTGAATCAGGAAAGTCAGTCGCAATCCCCACCATCGTTCTGAGTCCAGCAGATGACTCTTCGAAAGGGGAGCCATAAATTGAACTCGATGCTGAACAAGAACAAATCGATGGACAGGTTCTCCAGCAATTCACTGGTGAAAGTTCTAGTTTTTGCCCTTGTGACTGCATCTTTCTTTATCTACTCCGACCTCGCTATCGCTTCGTCACTCTCAGACGCTCGTAAAGCATTCAGTCAGGGTGATTTACCAAAAACCATTCAGACTCTTGAGTCTCAGCTTTTTCCAGCCTCGAAGCTCGACAAAACAGAAACCGTCCCTGCCCTCGAGCTTTTCGGGATTTCTCAGTTTATGTTGGGTGAGAAAAAGTCAGCAGAAAAAGCATTCAGAGCTATTTTAGTCACTCATCCAAACCATACACTCGATAAAAAATATGCTCTTGATCCAGCTGTAGGACCTTTTTTTGACTCACTTAAGGCGAGTCAACCTGCAGCCAGAAAACGCCAACCCCTGCAGTCGGCTGTGAAGGGAGCCGGAGCACCAAAACCAAAAAGGTCCGCAGCTCGGCCTACCCCTCCCCCAGAAAAGCCGAGACCCCAACCTAGAGCGACACCTCGTGCTGCTCCAAAAGCTGTGGTGACAGCAATGGTCGTCCAAACGAATGCGCCAAAGACGACACTTTTTATCGATGGAATTTTTGTGGGAGCGGGCAATCAGACAATCACAATTGAACCGGGTCAGCACCAACTCACAATAAGTGCAGAGGGATATGACAGTGTTGACAGAAAGATTTCGGTTGAACGTGGAAAGACACTGAAGCTTTCAGTTCGACTTTTCAAAGCAGGTGAAGCACAGCGACTTGCAGCGGCACGAGCCGCACGCAAGCGAGCAGCAAAACAAAAAGTTGCTAAAAGAAAACAGCAGCAAAAGTCTGCGTTCGAAAGTTCAGGCCCGCGAGCAACAATGCAATTTGACAAAGCCCTGCCAGGCGAGAAAAAAGGAAGTTCACCCCAAAACTCTCGTCCACGAAGAAGTCTCGCGGATGAGTTTTTTCAAGAACCCGCGCCTCCGGCATATGCCCCTCAATATCAGCAACCACCTGGATATCAGGTACAGCCTCCAATCTATCAACAGCCCCAATATCCTTATCCCTATCCACAACAGGCCTACCCAGCACCAGGGTATGCACCCCAGTACCCTCCACCTTCCTACGCCTATCCACAGCCAGATCCATACGCTGCGCCGCCATATCCACCATCTCCACCGAATGCATATGGAGCGCCAAACCCTTATGAGGAGGAATACGAAGCGGGCGATGGCTCTCTTCCTCCAGGTGGAGGTTATTCGCCGCCGCCTGCCGGCGGAGGTAATCGGGCGCGCGTCCGTGATAATGGACGGAACACTTTGCTTGCCCTGCTGCCTTTCGGTGTTGGGCAATATCAAAATAAACACATGATTAAAGGAACCCTGTTCCTTTTAACCGAGGTCGGGGTACCGGCTTTTGGGTTCTTTTACTACGATAGCGTCATCAAATCTGCTCAGAAGGTTTTCGAGGAAAGTCGGGCAATAGAGAGTGATCCGAATAACAATTACAGCGAAGCAGACAGAGAAAAAAACGAAGCGGAACGTGTCGCGATACTAAAAAAGTATGCCGACTATCAACTCTATACCTACTACGCAACCGGAGCGATTTATCTGCTAGGAGTGATTGATGCGTTCGTGTTCATCAATGAAGCCCCCCCGCGTCAGCGTGCAAATCGCGAAATCACTTTGCCAGAAAAAGCTTTTTCAGCTCAGCTCGTACCAACATTCAACGGTGGGTTGCACCTGTCACTCTCTCTCAACCTCAAGTGAAATGTCGCCTCAAGGAACTAGGTGAATGAAATCTCTACATCATACTATTTGGACGGAGCAGTTCGACCTTATGTCGAAACCATTCACCTACCATTATTCGCAACCAAAAGAGCATCGATATTCAATCGACTCGATCGAGCTTTGCTGGAAACTTGGCCGAATCTTCAACCAACGTGACTCGATGTCCGAGATTAAGCTAATCGACCTGTGTGCGGGGTGCGGAGTCATGGGCTTTGAACTTGCTCACTGGTGCCGCAAGATTGAATCCGTCTGCTTTGTCGAAGTTCAAAGTGAATATGAGGCCTACTTCAGCACGAACCTGAGCATAACAGGCCAGCCGCCAGGAAAGTTTAATTTTTATGGCGTGAATTACAATAGTCTGTCGCAATTCCCGCACTTGAAAAACTGGGCTGACGTTCTCGTTTGTAATCCACCCTACTTCCGCCCAGAGTCGGGATCTCTGGGAAAATCCTCATTTCGAAATAGATGTCACTATTTACTAGATGCCAGTTTCGCAGAGCTTTCCAGCGCAATCTTGTATTGTATGCGTCCTCACGCCGAGGCGTATTTGCTTCTTAAAAACCTAGATGCCCAGGGGATAGATCAAGTTGCTGAGTTGAAATCAAATCTCGGCCAAGCTGCTTCAGCAGAAAAGGTTGGGGAAGTGAGAGGAGTAGATGTAATTGGAATTGGGAAGCATTAAAGCGCCGAAAGTTCGCTATTGATGGAGCGGATCTCATCAAAAAACTTTTGTATTCCAAAACCACCCCATCCCTGTGAAGCCGTTGTGTTGACATTCCTATTAAACTCAAATGCGAAAATAGGATTGTAAATTCCGGCAGCAGTGCGCAAATCTCCTCGATGAAGTGCGTCAGCAAACTCAGGAAAAAACTCACTCTGACGCACTCTTTGAGCGGCTCGTCTGTCAGCATCTGCAAGGGAGCGGAACAGAACCTTTCTTACGTCTTTTGTTTGAGCAAGACCAATCAAATCCCATATTGATTTCTCATATTCTCCGCACGGTAATACAGCTTGACCCACTAGAAGCTTGTCCATTGAGGCCAACTCCTCAGGCGTTTTACCCTGAAGCGAAGCATTTGCCTTCAGCGCATAGACAGGATGTGTCCCGTTGTAGACAGCAGGAACAAGATTGTTTGCACCAAGGTACATCAAGAGTCGCCGCGCAAAACCAACGGCATCTGCGGCAGAAGTCAATTGTTGATCAAGGCTCGCCTTTTTCAAGAAAAAGGAATGACCAATGGCAAGGCTAAGTCCACACGCGTTTGTGGCAGTGGCTGCATTGATAGCAGCTGTGTCCAACATGCCGTGTAAGAATTTCTCAGGCTCAGTCTTGAGGCTCTCGACAACCTCTGTCGGTCCCAAAAGCACTACGCATTCGCCGGGGTTTGGCTTTTGGGGGTCTGGAGCAAGTGGAAAGTCTTCGAGACGTATCCGTTCATTCAAGGGTGTCTGACGTTCATTACCAGCACAGCTTTTGTCCTGAAGAGTGACGAGGTCATCATGCTTTTTGCTCTCGCCAAAACATCCCAGCCCTATCAGCGCATCTTGTCCCACCTTTACCGTCTTTGCTTTGGGGTAGCGCACCTGAGAAGGCACTGTAGCCAGATAAAATCTGTCAACGCCGTTTCGAAACCAGTCATCGGAACTGATGGTCTTGATCGAAGACTTCAACATACAAGACTGCAATAAAAAAGCTGTAGTCGAAAATGTTATGCACAATCCTAAAAGAAGATTTCCCCTGTTCATGGCTTCACCTCCGGACAGGGTACCGCCTCGAGACCCGATAGCTCAGAGAACACATCGGGGAACTTCCCCGTCCCACGGGATTCAATTGCCGGTATTGCAATCGATTCAGGGCGTCCACCGTCGAAGCGGGGAACGGCTTCCCTTTGGTCAGGATCTTCCGGCAGGCCTGGTGCAGTCGATGGTGGCTTTGGTGTCTCTAACGCAACTGGAGCTACCCCAATCACCTCGCGCGACGTCTTTCGGCTACATGAAGCCACAAAACTCACTAGGAACACCAGAGTTCCGGCCAGAGCAAAGTTGATTTTATTTTTCGCGCACATTCGAACTCCCCACGACCGATGCACCATGCTATGAGTGCATCACAATCTTGCCCCGGAGAGCCATCCTTGAGTCAGACCATTGACAGCAACTCGCAACTCGGTCACCACCTATCCACAACACACCGACTCACAGCGGAGGCGTCTTATGCAATGCGGCTCTCACCTCTTGGACTCTCTTTCCCTCGGTAAAATTGTTCAAATACGCGAGCGCATTCTCAAGGCTCAGTCACTTGGAACAAAGGTCTATCGCTTTGAATCAGGTGATCCAAACTTCAGCCTCGCACCTCACGTTACGCTTGCTCTCAAGAAGGCGGCCGAAGAAGGCAAAACCCACTACATTCCCAACGCAGGAATTCCTGAACTGCGCAAGGAAATTGTCAAGAAACTCGCCGACAAGAATGGCATTCAACTGAACAGTCACGAAAGTGTTTTTGTAACAAACGGCGCAATGCACGCTCTTTTTTGCACATTTCAATGCTTGTTGCAGCCTGAAGACGAAGTCATAGTCCCTGACCCCATGTGGACAGAGGTGGTTGAAAATATAAAGGTGGCACGAGGAATACCCGTTCCAGTGACTCTCTCTGAAAGCAACGGATTCAAATATGTTCCCACCGAAATCGAAAGCAGAATCACCTCAAAAACCAAAGCAATATTTTTAAACACGCCACACAACCCCACAGGCGCCGTTCTGCCATTGCAGACTCTCACAGAAATTCTTCGTATTGCTCAAAAACATAATCTTTGGATCATTTCAGATGAGGCCTACGAAGACGTCGTCTACGAACCTAATAAACACATCTCGATCGCTTCACTTGCGCCTGACTATCAAGACAAAATTGTATCCATTTTTAGCTTTTCGAAAAGCCATGCAATGAGCGGCCTACGCACAGGCTATCTCATCGCAAGCGATGAAGTTCTGATGGAACGACTGCACAAAATTATGCGCTGCAGTATCAATGGAGTGAATAGCATTGCCCAATGGACTGCACTCGCTGCGCTTCAAGGCGATCAGACCTACCTCACACACATGAACCAGCAGTATCTGGTCCGCCGAGACATCCTAGTCGAAGCTCTCACTGGCATTCCCGGACTGCGTCCATTTGTTCCCGAGGGTAGTTTCTTCGTTTGGGCTACACTTGAGCCAGAAGTTTACGAACGACTGGGTGTGAAAGATGCAGACGATTTATCTAACACCCTGGCTGAACTTGGAATGGGCAGTTCGCCCGGCGATGCATTCGGTCAGAGCTGCGCTCATGCAATCAGATTTTCATTCAGCTGCAGCACCGAAATGGTTAAAGAAGGAGCACTCTATTTGCGTGAGCTACTGTGCAAAGGAAAACTAAAATAAATCACGCATCAGAATCTGTTGAGGTCATTGGGTCAGTTATTTTTTAGCATACTTGAATTCTGGAACAGTTTTTTCAGTACCCCTGACTAAACTGTTCCCCTTGTTGATGTAAACGTTTTGTCTGTTGTCAGCCAACGCCTTCATATCAACTCGGCCGGCATTGAATCTGCCTGTGTAGTCTTCACTCAGATACGATGACTCTTGTAAGTATCTCTTCACACTCTCCTGATTCACGGGATAGTCATCAGTGGCAACGCTTTTCAGAATTGCCGCGATTCCTGAAATATAGGGAGTCGCCATGCTCGTACCACTCAAAATGGAGACTCCCTTATATTTGGCGAACTTTTCATTGAGTGGATAGGTAGACAAGATTCGATCTCCGGGTGCGGTGATGTCAGGAGCCGTTCTGTAGGATTGAGCTCCAGGGACTCCACTTGCATAATTACTGAATTCTGAGTTTTTTTCAGTCCAAGTATTGGAGGCAACACACAGTGCGCCTTCGTTGGCGCAAGGCAATACGGTGTAGTTTGCAAAGGAACCACCATTGTTGCACTCTCCTCCTAGAGGACAGGCCTCATTTCCCGCTGCTGCAACAACAATGATTCCCTCTTGAATCACTTCATCGATCACAGGATCTCTCAAACCCTGTTCTTTAAGACAATCGTAGTTTGAGCTGCTGCCAAGGCTCATAGAAATCACATCTACCTTATTTTTTTGCGCCCAGCGGATTCCCTTGCTCATAGCAACCGTCGAACCAGTCCCGTTGTCATCAAGAACTTTGATTGGGACAATTTTTACGTTGAACCTGTGAGCAACTCCAAAGACAGGCTTAATTGCCTCTGCGGCAGTTGCCTTTCCCTGCCCAACAATGACTCCTGCGACATGTGTTCCATGACCTTGCAGATCCTGCACAGATTCGACAGTACCAGATTCACCGGTGATAGCATTATAGGCGAGGCTGACATCTACCGCATCCTTAAGGTCGGGGTGAGTCACATCGACGCCTGTATCGAGCACAGCCACACGAATTGTTGGCTTATTGAGCGCAGTGGCTTCATTCAAAAAATAGTCTATTCCGTCACTATATCGCGTTTGGGAAAGTGACCACTGATCCTCGGAATTGTAATCAGCAAAAAATGAGGAGGGTGCATCCGGGTGATGCCACGTCAGGTTCTCCATGAGTCCCTGAAATGTAAAGTTATTCTGAATCTCATCCGCCTGACTGTCTGGTGGACTTTTTATTTCCAGTGACTCTTGTATGTCTGTGATAGTGTCCGAACCAATAATTCCTGCACTTTTCTTGCCACCTTTAAAAAGAGTTCCAAGCACTCTGGTGCCAACACCAAGCCCGTCGCCGAACTTACCGTCGAGCTGTACATAACGAATACCCTCGGGCGTACTACTTGAGGGTGAGGTTCCTACAGTCTCCACTGACTTAACACTCAATACACTCGGCCTCACAAGAGTCCTCAGTGCACCGTTCCAAGTCTTAGCCAAAAGATCATTTTCAAAGCCAGCAACAGAGTCTGACACTTTGACACTCAACTGTCCTTTTGCGTGATTTGCCGTGCA
>JBEAPS010000081.1:0-8795 GCA_041164285.1 Pseudomonadota bacterium | reverse complement strand
AAGTGCGACCGCGTCTATCCGGTTAGCGGATGTCCCGGACATTTGGAAAAACTTGTTCCACCGGGGTTTAGCATGAAGTCACACAAAATTGTGATTGAAGGCCAATGCGCGGAGTGTCACTGAGTTTAAGAATTCAATGACAAACCGCCGCTCTCGAGCGTAGAGCATTCGTACGATTGGCCGTCCCCCCTTAGCTTGAACACAAATCTTATGAAGGTTCGGCTGCAACTCCCAGTAATTACAGGGCCTCATAAAACGACCTCATTGATTGAGTCAGTTATTCCGAACTGACTGATGGGTGGGAGGGAGTTGCTCAGATGTTGTCAAAGGTGTTGCTGTGGTTCTTATTCCCGTGTTTGTTACAAATTGGATGCGGCGCAACCATCTATGAACTGAAGAGGCCTGACGTAAAGTCCGAGTCTCTAGAAGCAAACGTAGGCACTTCGGATAGCGCTTCCTCTAGCTCACAGACAGAGGTCAGTCAGCCGGTCATCCCGCCTCAGCCCGTGATCGGCAGTTATCTTGCTGCAGATTTTCAAACGCCAGCAGAAGTAAGTAGAGAGCAATGTAGCGTATCCATACAAGAAGCGAGTGGCACTTTTTTTGCAAAGCTCAGCGATCAACCATTTGAACTTCTTCCTATCGCAGATATCAATGATTTTGTATCGGTGAACTTATTTTGTTATTCCGAAAACGAAAACTTAACTTTTTCCGCATTTAAAGCCTTTAACGATGAAGAGAGAAGACTTCTCGAGAGCGTAACTGTAAAATCAGTCGAGGCACCTGTCGCATTTGTTGCGCAATTTTCAGTAATTGACTCAAGCACACAAGTAGGCGCTCCTCGTGAGTTCACAATCGAAATAATAGCTGCCCCGTCAACAGAGCTTTCCAATGGAGGGGCTACTGATGACCAGACTCAGCCCACACCATCGCCCACACCTCCGCCCGATCCAATGCCAACTCCAATGCCAACTCCAATGCCAACTCCATTGCCAACTCCATTGCCAACTCCAATGCCAGATACGACACCACCAACGATTGTAGGGGTCAGAACTGTTGCCAGTCGTAAGAATCCTAGCGAAAAATATCTGTACATTATTGGTGCGAAAGATGACCGAAAACTTGCTGCAAGACCGTATTCATTCGACGGAGGACGCAGCTGGACATCCGAGAACCACGAATCTTTTCCGGTAGGAACTCGACTCGTTAGAAATATAATCAGAGTGAGAGATGCTGCAGGAAATCAGACCCTTCATAGAGTCATTATTGTGATCGAATAAAGCTGAGCTTCGATTCACCTCGAGGCAGCATCAACTCAGCAAACAATTTCGCTCCGAGACACAGATGGGTTCATCAGGATGATAACCCACTAAACTTTCACTCAGTAAATAAAAAAACTTACCTTTCATTTCTGCGCAGCCAATCCTTCCAATGTGGATGCGGGGTGATGCGGATGCTCATAGTCTTATCGTTGTTATTAATTAGCATTGGAACGACTTATGGTTGCGGAACGGGTCTCGTTGACTTGCAGCGCTCAACTGCAAAATCTGCAACATTAGGGGCAGTGAACAGCGACTAAAACCTGAGGACGTGCAACCAGACATTTTTTCGACAATCGAAGATCCAAAACGCGGCGATCCTTCATCGCCTCTGCATGTCCCCACACGTAGCCCAACAGCTATGCCAACTGCTATGCCAACACCAATTAACAATCCGAGTCAGTCGCCAGCAGCTCCCACATCACCAAGCCGAATTGGTCCAATAATCAGAGGATTACGCCTATCATCAAGTACAGTTCGTCCAAATATCAAAATACTAACAATCCTTGCTGCAGCTAGCCCAAATAGAGCTCCTCCTCGATTTTATTCATTCGATGGTGGACTGACTTGGTCGACGAACGCATCTAAATATTTCCCGGTGGGTAGGGTTCTGGAGAGAAACAGCTTACGTGTGCGAGACCAACTCGGAAATGAAACACTTTATGGAGCAGTTTACGTCGTGAGGTAAAAAAAGAGTGCTCGCTCTCGAATTATGGTGCAGCCGCAGGGACTCGAACCCCGGACCCCTGCCGTGTGAAGGCAGTGCTCTAACCAACTGAGCTACGGCTGCATCGGTCAGCGAGATTTAGTGTTGCCATAACGTTTTGTCAACCGAGCCGCGTGTTCTGCACCGCGACTCAGAGCCTCATCGAGCTGCTCGATGAGATGAGGACCTTCAAGTAGCTCGCCCTGAAAAACTATTGCTGGAGTTCGCATCAAGCCGGTTTTACGTGCAAGACTTTGTGCCATTGACAACAATTGAGTGAGCCCTTCACCTGACTTCCAACAACGACGAAATGCAGTTGAGTTTATCTTGGTTTGACGGATCAGCTCAAAAACAGACACCTTTGACAAAAGCTCTCCTTTGGTGAGCGCCGCCATGTGGAATGAAGAAAAGTCACCCAGCACATGAGCACAGAGGGAGGCACGCGCCAGCCCCATAGAAATTTCAGGTTGAGTGTATGGAAACGGAACATAGACTGGCTTGAATAAACCGCGGTGCTCTTCGAGACGCTGCGCAACCTCAACTAAGTTTGAAACACATCCATCACAAAGATAGTCTACAAACACGATAGCGTTAGGCGTATCACTGGTTTCCTGTGGTAACCCTTCCGTAGGAAGTTTTGCAACATCGAGAACCGTTTCAGGACGACTCAGTTTTAATTCCAATGACCCACTGGCTTGAAGTGTGTTGGACCATATTTCAAGTGCTTCGCGACGGCGAACTTCGGTGAGATAGCTCACAAGCTGATCTTTGACAGAGTAAAACTCAGAGCGTGGGGCAGACGGATCACTTGCTTCATACAATTGCCGAGCAGCCTGATCGGTCGCATCTTTAAAGTTGAGAAGCTCAGCTTCTATTTCCGACTTCTTCTTTTGCGTCTCAGCGACTTGGAGAGCAACTGTCTTTTCCAGAGCGTAGAGTCGAGCAATCTTATCGATTTCTTTATACAACTGAAGATTTGCCTCGCGCTTAACCTCCTGCCGGGTTTCATAAGCGCGCTCAAAGCTCTTTTTCAAATCATCGGGAAGTTGGCTTACACCAATACTGCGCCCTTGAAACGAGAAGAGAACTCCATCCGCTGATCGATCAAGTGAGTCGCGCTCAGTTTGCAATTCTGTATCGTGAGGCTGAGCGAATAAATGCAAAAAGCCCCAAGTGAGAACTGTTGCAGACAGTCCACCCAGGGCTCCCCAAAAAATTGACTTGCGACACGGCTCCATCGAGTTTCCACCTCATAGACACTGCTGACATAGCCAGAGTGTCTAAAATGGTGGCCTCTTACAACCAAACTGTCAAACCCACACCCGCTCTGCTCACCTGTGAAACCGGCTTGAGTGATTCCCCGTTCGCTCCTTTGCCAGTGTAATTCATTATCGAATGGCTTGCGCCAAAGACGAGTGAGACTTGAGCAGAAGCGTAGTAGCTGACTTCGAAACTTCCTCTAACTCCTGTTCCGCTGACAGCAATACGATCGCCGTTGATGTTCAAGTGTGCACGTGAGGCGATTCCTGCCCCCCCGACAATGATGTTGCTTACCGGAGTGCTCATCACCATTTTAGCCTCAAATCCCGTATCGACCATACGTGCCTCATTCGATGCAGCGTCTGGATCACTCATTTGTGTCGTTGAGAAAAATGCTCCCGTCTGAACAAACCGAAAGTGCTCAATTCCTGCACTGAGCTGCAGACCGTATCCGTCGTAACGATTGACACTGTCTTTGCTGAGTCCCATCTCGCCTCGAACAGCGTGGACCTGCTGGGACAAATATACGTTGTTCCGATAAGGCGATCTAAATCGGTTGTAGTAGTCGTGGGTCATCTCATAGCCCAAGGCCGGATTCACCCCCCAAATCACCGCAATTACAGCGAAAAATTTCAATAACCAAAACGCATTCATAAAGCACCTCATACGTTGCGTCCGATGCGTTTGAAGCATGTGCTATGCCAAAAAACACTTGACTTTCAATAACTGAATAAATCTAAATATATAGAATGCATTTATTGAAAAAAATCTGAAAACGCTGAATAAAAAAGCCCACACTCCACTGCGTCAAACTTTTTCAGTGTTCAATGTATGGACAGCTCTTTATGCTCATCTACAGGCTCAATATTTCAAAACAAATGGCCTCAATGGAGAATACAGATGGCAGGTTCAACTGATCAAAAACGAATTGGGCTTTTAGGAGCCGCTTTTGACCCGCCACATTTTGGTCATCTTCTTCTGGCACAACTTGCGCTTGCCACAGGAAGCCTCGATGAAATCTGGCTGATGCCTTGTCCGGCGAGGTGGGATAAAAAGCCTGTTGCTCCGGGGCAGCTGCGCAGCCTTTGGCTTGAACAAACGATCGCTCACTGCCCTTCAGAATTGCGTACCAAGTTACACGTAAATCAATTTGAGCTCAGTCAAACCGAGTATCGGGGCACCCACTGGCTAGTCAATACTCTGAGATGCATGCACCCCTCAAAATCATTTTCACTCGTTCTAGGCTGGGATTCATTTGTGAGTATACCAGCCTGGCGTGACCCTAGCACGGGGACCCTCAATGGAAATGAGCTGCTGGCAACGACTCACTGCTTAGTGAGTCCGCGTGCAACTTTTTCGGTCACAACCGTCCCACATCCCGAGCACCACAAAAACGGCGTAAGTATTTTACCCGCGCTCGATTCAATTGATCCCAAATCAATCGAATGGATGGAAGGCATCAGTCCAATTCAAGTCTCTGCTCTTTCGAGTAGTCTGGTGCGTAGGTCCATTGCAAGCGGTTCGGTGCTTCAGTTCAACTTTGCACAGGTGCAAAAAACGATAATTAAAAGTCACAACTACGATTGAGAGTCTCAACTGAGCAGCTGACGTGCTTGAAGCTCTATGCCTTCCGTAAGGCGCACTCCCATGTGTCTGACAGTGTCGCTCGCAAGAAGAGTCCCGAGTTGTCCACAGATATCCAATGATTGTCCGCGCACAAGACCAAGCAGGAACCCTCCTGCAAAAAGGTCGCCTGCACCGGTCGTATCAACTACATCAACTTTTTGGGTGGGTATATGGAGAGACTTTCCGTCAAAGCAAATCCAAGCTCCGTCAGCACCGTCTTTTACCACAGCGAGCTCGACCATCTCACCCAATTTGAGTGCAGCTTTTTCGCCATTACAGCCCACCAACATTTCAGCTTCTTGAGCATTTGCAAAAACGAGTGATACAGATTCTTTAAATAGCTCTGTAAAACGTTCTTTAGTTCGAGACACTACAAATGGATCTGCAACATCAAGAGCAATTCGAACATTATTTGCCTTCGCTACACTGAGAGCATGTTCAATTGCGTCGACTTGCTCCGGAGTGTCCCACACATAACCGGTTGTAAAGAATATTTTACTATTCCTGATGTCTTGCTCAGGCAAAAAGCTCCTGTTGTATGACCTGCATGCCCCAAGGTGCGTGTTGAGAGTTCTCTCGCCGTCTGGAGTCACAACAACTAAACAGGTTCCTGTGCTTTCCTTAACAACTGCTAGTCGGTTTCGAATGCTCAACTGCTCCAGCCGAGCAGAAAATGAATCACCATATTGGTCGCGGCCGACGCATGAGCTGTAACTCACCTCTGCACCAACAAGTGCCATTGCACGCAATGCGTTGGCAGCACTGCCTCCAAGCTCAATCTCAGCGGTAAGACGACCGAGGTTTGCGAGAATCCCAGCCTGAGCACCTCCGTCAACCAACTGCATTCGGCCTTTGTGCATTCCCAATTGCTGCAAATCGCTCTCTTGAGCTCTCACGAGCAGATCGACCAATGCATTTTCAACAGATGTGACATCAATTTTTCGGCTCTGCTGTTCAGCACTCAGAAATGTATTCCTCATTGTATCCTCACTCAGGGTTGGGCAGAGAAAGTGCTCCAAACAAAATCAACACCACCCTGAAGGTCGCGAACTATACCTACTGCGGTAAGCGGTTCGCTTCCTTCAAATGTGATTTTTGTGCTGGCTGCACCCTTATTTTCAAGTTCACCACGGCTGATGTACCACTGAATTCTTTGTTTCGCATCCGGATCCGGGTCAGGGCGTTCAAAATCAAGCTTCAGATCTTGAGGAGACCCCGATACAACTGAGCCCTGTGCAGGGGAAAGACCTGAAATTTGAGGCGCTTTATTTGTCACATCCGGATTTGCTCCGGAAAGCGCAGCTGAAAGTGAGCTTGGTGCGGTGCCGGTGTAAAGATAAGCGAGGCATTTTTGATTGATGTTCGCTGACTCAGGTAGTTCTGCAACGAAAGCAAAGGTAAAAAATCCGCGATCAGGACGAAGCGAGCCCGATGTGGCCTCATATTCCACTTGAAAGAGTGGCAAATAACCAGAAGTCGAAAGTTCTGTATCAACATTTGCCTGAGAGGGTGCCGCGAAGCTTGTAATGTGTTCTTCTATCCTCATGGGCGACTCTTGCTTCACAATCGATGATATGGGGGTGTCAGAGAGTCCCAGCTGAGCGAGTGGAACCTCTTCAAACGTTCGCTTCTGGACTGCACTCAAAATTTCAGCACACCCTGCACTCGAAGGCAGAGGTTGAGCCAGCTTTGCTCTTTGTAGACGAGTCAAGCGAATAGAAACTGGCTCGGTCTGGACGGGAGCAATAGCAAGAAATCTAAATGCAACGTTTTTGTCATAACGAAGCGGGTATTGCTGGCAAACCGTTTCATTGTTGACCTCGACACAACGGTTTTCACCGTTCTGATTGTCCTGCTGTTGAAGCACTTGTAACGCAGGAACTCTGAGTTCTTCAATCACATAGTAATTTTTGCCAGGTTGACATGAATTAAAAATGAATGCGGAGACGAAAATTAGCCCCACCCCTTGGAACTTATGGCACACTGAATTTTTAGTCATTCCAAGCTCCTTAAAAAATTGCCTTGATGCCAAACGAGGGAATGATGGGTGTACCCATCACCTCTTCTCGGCTCGTGTAGTCGGGTGAATAGCGAAACCCCTGCACATTTTCCTGATTGAGAGCATTCTGCACTTCAAGATAAGCAGACAAAGTCCAATCGTCCCAACGAAAGTCGTAATCTGTGCGAAGGTCCAACTGCTGGAATGCGGGTCTACGTCCATCATTGACATTGATAATTGGTGTTGGTGTTGGGCTATCGGGTCGATAACGACCCGTGTTTTGATTGAAGCGTCCACCTTGGATGTTATTGAATGGAGCGCCACTGAGGTACTGCCAGCGGGCACCGAGTTCCCACTGACCGGTCATACGATAGCTACCAACAATGTTGACAGCATGAGGCCGATCAAAATTGAATGGCCGCCAGAGCAAGAGAGCCGGGTCTTTTCTTTCAGAGCGGCTGTAACCATAACTGAACCAGCCGTTCCATCGGCCCTCACGTTTTTTTCTAACAAGAATTTCAGCGCCAAAGGCGCGCCCTTCAATGTTATTTTCGTATTTAAGGGTCGGATCATTTACTGCGGCACCGACCAAGTCCCACATTTCCTTCTTATAGATTTGCAAATCAGCCTCAACGTCATCGAACAGTGTTTTTTCAGCACCTGCTACAATATGACGGGCTCGCTCCAGGGTCAGAGCAGGATTGCCGTACTCAGGAGAGTCAAATTGCGGCCCCGGCCGTTGGCTGTAAGTACCTCCTGCACCCTTGAGAGCAAAACCTGGGCTCGCTTCCCAACGCACCGAAATACGCGGGTCCGCAGAACGTTGTGTCGAGCGATTGCCTTGCAAGAATGCTATACCTGGATTGATTGCTAACGAATCCAAAGGTTTCCAAACCACATCTAAGTGTGCTTGAGTGCTCGTTGTTTCACGCTCGACATCTGAGGAAGATCTGGGCGCGGTGTCTGAATCAAAAAAGGGTGTAAAACCGGACGGAGGAAGCTGTATTGCATTGACCTTCGAAACCGTCACATCATGTTCAGGTCGCAAACCGATGGAAGCTGACCACTGAGGACTGAACTTTTTATCGAGCTGCACGTCGAAAGCGACTTTATTGCCGCGTACATCAACGGTGTTGTCGAAAATATTTTGCTCGATGATAACAAGGCGGTGCTGCGGAGTGAGAGTCAGACCCCACCCGTTCCCGAGATTTAAACTGTATCGGGCGCCAGTAGCAGCGAAGTAATTAAAAATTGAAAATTTTGCGGTTCCCTCTGCGTTATCAGACTGTCCTGAAGGCACGACAAGGCTGAGTCGATCAGCAGCTCCAACAAGATAGCCCTGCCATGTTCCCCTGCTGTGAGTCCCATTCAGAAAAAGTTGATAGTCAGTGATCTGTGGAACCGTAAAAAGTTGAAGCCGATCTCCTCCAATTTTTTTAATGAGCGGGACGAGGAGTTCGATGTAACTTCGCCGAAAGCCTGCGCGGATTCCAACCGGCTTCTCTGCGAGTGTTATTGGTGCTTCAATGTAGAGTGCAGACTGAAGCAAACCAAGTTCGGCCTCACCTGAACGGCGTTGAGGGACTGCATTTTCTGAACGCAATTGAATCGTGGCACCGATTGCATCGTTGTAGAGTGATGAAAATCCACCTGGATAAAAGTCAATGGCCTCGAGAGCACGCGTTGGAATCACTGTCCCGAGTCCGCCTAAATGGAAAACAAATGGGAGCTCAATTCTGTCATAAAAACTCTTGCTATCTTCTGGCGCACTCCCTCGTACGACAACATTTGCAGCACCGGGAAATACAGGCAGAACACTTGGCAGAGTTTGTAAGCCTGCAACTGCGTCACCTCGAGTGCCTGGTATTCTCACAAGCTCATCTCG
>JBEAPS010000080.1:0-4451 GCA_041164285.1 Pseudomonadota bacterium | reverse complement strand
TCAGCTTTTTTAGCTCGCTGTAAGGAAAAACACAGCTCCCAAGACGTTGAGGCAGAGGTGATAGAGTCTGTACATCTCGATGGAACTGAAGCTCGTCGAGTTCGAGTAAAAATGGTTCTTGTTCAATCAGGAACCGATCACCCTGTGTGTTTTTTGTTTTTTTTCGACATCAGTGATTTGCATCGACTTGAACAATTTAGAAGAGAGTTTTTTGCTAACGTCAGTCATGAATTGAAAACTCCAATTGCCTCTATCAAAGGCTATGCAGAAATTCTTTCTGACCAATTGAGTTCACTTGATGGTGAGACGACCCGTCAGTTTTTGACTGTGATAATGAAAAATTCTGATCAAGTTTCAAACTTGCTGCAGGACATGATTTTGCTCTCAAATCTCGAGAGTCATCAGGTTGCTTTAAATATTCAAAGGTATGATGTCAGGAAGTCTCTTCAGCGGGTAAAAGAAATTTTATCTTTGAAGTCAAAAGAAGCAAACGTCAGTGTGGTTATTGAAGTTGGCTCTGAGGTTGGAGAGCTTATGGTAGACTCGCAGAGATTTGACTCAGTTCTTCTCAATTTGGTCGACAACGGAATCAAATACAATCGTCGCGGTGGATATGTAAAAGTCTCTGTATCTCAAACTGAAACAGATTGGAAAATTTACGTTGAGGACTCGGGATATGGCATTCCTCACACAGCCCAGCTGCGGGCTTTTGAAAGGTTTTATCGGGTTGATAAAAGCCATGCACGATTGGGCGGAGGCTCGGGCCTCGGGCTCGCGATTGTGAAGCATGTTGTACAGGCGCATGGAGGTTCAATTCAACTCCGGAGTGAGCCAGGTACAGGTACTGTTTTTACCTTAAGTATTCCGAAAGAATTTGTTCAAGGCAAAATATCAGCTCAAACTCCCTTTTGATATTTGGTTTTCCAAAACTGAATTCTATGCCCAACAAATTCAATTGTCTTTCCAGCTAGCGCCGGCAGAACCAAGTGTCTGAACGTTGCAGCTCTGCTTTAATGTGGCTCGTGCCACTCTGAGTTCATCGAGTCGCTTTTCCAGTTCATCTTGAAGTGGCTGGATTTCTCTTTCTAACCCACCGAGCTCACCCTCGAGATTTTTTGATTGCTCTTGGAGCTGCTCCAGTAGATTTTGTGCATCTTTCAAGAGTTGTGAATCGTTGCCTGCTCCCTGAAGGATTTGCAAGAGAAGTTTTTGTTGGGTGATCTGTTGTTGGATTGTCCCGAGAATTGAGTTTTTACCTGCAATGATGCTCGCTTTACTGTCGAGGCTGGTCTTGACAGCAATAGCCTGTGCGAGCGTGGGGAGGTCTTTCCACAGCACGCGTTGCTCGGTTTCGAGCGTGACCTGACCGGTTGCCATCATCTGACTGAGTGTGACTGCACAATGGCCGTCTTGCAGAAGTGATGAAATTCCCTCGCATGGTTCAGGTTGAAGCTTCAATGCCAAGGTTTGCAAATTGAAGGGATTGGGGAGCTCTGGAGGAATGCCCGCTTGTCGGCCCGCAAACGAATTCAGAATCATTTGTACGTCGGTTTCACTGAGCTGCATCCGAGAGGAAAAATCTTGGCAGAGGACGTTGCTTCCAGCAAGTGATGCAATCGTGTACCTGAAAAGAGGTAATATTTCTGTCGGATTGGGCTGGAGCGGTTGCGGTTGAAGTGGGTTGATGGGCTGATTTTGAGGAGGAGGCTGGTTGTTGTTCGCGGGCTCTTTTGACTTCGTGCACGACAATGCAAACGTAGAACTCAAAACGGCTGTTGAAATAATGTAATAAGGAAATTTTCTTGATGGCAGCATATACTCAACCTCATCCATGCAAACACGGGGGGTGTTCGGAGTATTTTCACGAGTACATGAGTGAAATTTTAAATTTCCGCCAATTGCCCTGATTATATAGCATTATTCTATGGAATTACGATTTGATAACCAAAGCCATGAACGGTTTCTATGAGCGCGCCCGCGTCGCCCAGCTTTTGTCTCAGTCGCTTGATGTGTGTGTCTACCGTCCGTGTGTTGAGTTGCCCTTCATAGCCCCAGACTTTCTGAAGCAAGGCATCTCTGCTTTGTAGCCGGCCTGGGCGCTCTGCCAAAAAGAGAAGGAGTTGATACTCTGTCGCAGTGAGTGCAACGATAAGTCCGTTGTGAGTCACTTTGAATTGCTCAGGAAAGATACTTATAGGACCAATGACAATCAGCTTTTCTTCGCTCACGTCTGTTAAGACTTCTGGCGTCTGAGGTAATGAAATGCCCGCCTCTGTTGCTGGAGGTGAGCCCACAGGTGTTGCTCTCCTCAAGAGTGCCTGAACACGCAAAATGAGTTCTTTGGGTGAAAATGGTTTGGTTATATAGTCATCTGCGCCCGCTTCAAAGCCATCGATTTTATCAGACTCCTGTGATTTCGCAGTCAGTAGAATAACCGGAATACTCGCGAGTGTGGGAGACTTTCGAATGGAGCGCAATATCTCAGTGCCTTCCATGTGAGGCAACATGACGTCCAAAATGATCAGATTGGGGCTGATCATTTCAATTTGTTGGAGAGCGCTGTCACCGTCAAAGAGTGACGTTACTAGGTAGTCACGAGTCGACTCGAGCGTGAATTTAAGCAGATTGTTAAGGTCACGATCGTCCTCGATGATGAGGACTTTCAGCATGCCGGCAGCAACTTCATTTTGTTTTGTAGCCGAATCTGTCACTCAGATTCCTCCGACTCTTTGTTTCTTCTGTGACCTACAGAGAACGCTAACAAAAGTGAAGGGTGTTACAAAAATTCCACAAAACCGCCACAATCTGCACAAACGAGTTACTTTTCCTCGCGCTGTTTTTTGATTTTTTCCTGTAGCTGCATAATTCCGTCAATGACAGCCTCAGGTGTTGGCGGGCAGCCAGGAACATACACATCCACCGGAACAAGCCGATCAATGCCCTGCACCACGTGATATGCTCTGTAGAATCCACCTGATGAGGCGCAAGCGCCCATAGAGAGAACCCATTTAGGTTCCGACATCTGGTCATAAATGCGCTTTAGGACAGGAGCCATTTTCTCGGTAATCGTTCCAGCAACAACCAGCAGATCTGCCTGTCTAGGACTGAAGCGAACCACCTCGGCACCAAATCGGCTGAGGTCGTATTTGGGTCCCATCACTGACATGAGTTCAATTCCGCAGCAGGCAGTCCCAAAAGGATATGGCCAAAGTGAATTGCGCCGCGCCCAGTTCACAAATTGATCGACTTTAGTAGTGATAAAAAACTCTTGTCCATAACTATGATGCTTCATGCTCACTCCCTCGGAGGCTTCAAGAATCCAGCTCGTTCAGTAGATAATCACATTCGGTAGGGCTTTGTCGACTTCTCATCCGTAAAAGCCCCTAAATGTGCAGTAATAAGGCACCCTCCGATCCAAGCCCGATCTCTAGAGAGTCACCAAAGCCGAGAACACAGGCGGTCATGGGCCCATCGATGCACACTATTCCATTCCGCATCCTTGAAAAGAGAGTGAGGCTCTCGTTATCCCCGTCTAGGATCAGCTTCGAAAGTTGAGGCGCATGTCCGGTTTGAGAGTAGGGCTCGCGCACTGCAAACATAAATTTCTTATCCGTGAGTTCGAGCGGGCCCAGCCCATAAGAGCGGATTGCAGCAGTGCTGCCCGCAGGTGTAGCGACCCAAACTCCACTTGATAGTTGCTTTTCCTCTCGGGCACGTGGCCCCTCTATCAAAAGCCGATATCGACTGGCAGACGCAGGATGCTGGTGTCCAAAGTATATGTCATTAAGCGCATAGGGGAGGGTATCGCCTGTTGATGGCCGGCAAACGAGGCGCCTCACTGAAGTTGGCTTTTTTGTTTTGTTTAATATTTCGGAAAAACTACGCTCCAAATTTTCAGGCGTGAGAGAACACAGGTGGCCTACGGAATGTTGCGGAACTGAGTTCAAGCCGACAAGCGCGGCTTGTCCGCCAACAAAGTGGCTCGCGCGTAGAAGTGTCCCATCTCCACCAACCGAAATCACCAGATTGAGATTGCTCGCAAGGCCTGACACTCGTCCATGTCGATAATAATTGAGTCCCGATGAAGCCTCTATCGAGAGGTCATCCAGAGTTTTTAAGGCAAAAGAGATCTTTTGTTGAGTCAGGTAAGTAAGGAGAGAATCGAGTGTTTGGCAATGAGCGTCGTGTGCTTTTTTAATTGTTTGGTCCGATTGACCATCACGGAGAAAGTATGTTCGTCCTGACTCGGAAATGAAATCTGAGGCGTAGCGTTCAAGTGCAGTTCGTTTCTGCACGACAACGACATCAACGCTAGAACCTGTGGGTGACACTCTATGAATTCTCCTGAGATAGACTGAGTTTCAGCGGAGAAGTTGGCTATTACGTTTGATTTCTTTGTTTTTAGTATAAATATCGAAAAGCTTTCGCTGCATTGTTGAATAGTAAGATTG
>JBEAPS010000079.1:0-9082 GCA_041164285.1 Pseudomonadota bacterium | reverse complement strand
ATTGAATAAGGGGAAGATATGAGCGAGTTACAAAGAAACCGTTTGAATGAGATTCTCGAAAAATACGATCCAATCCGGAGGTCACTTTGACACTCCTCTTCGTCGCAAGAGAATGATGGAGATCGACTCCGAAAGCCAATCTGACCCTAACTTCTGGAATGATCGCCGAAAGTCATCAAAGATTTTGAAAGAAAAAAAAGCCCTTGAAGATGGCTTTGAAAGCGTTGCCGTCATTCAACGTCTTGGAGATGATGCACTTGTATTGATTGAATTTGGTGAAAGTGGTGACGAAGCTTCCGTGCGTGAAGCCGATGTTGCCATTGATGAGCTGGATTTAAAAGTCACTGAACTAGAAACGCAGCGACTCCTTTCAGGAGAAACAGATAAAAACTCAGCTATTGTTCAGATCAATGCGGGGGCTGGTGGAACTGAGGCTTGCGACTGGGCCATGATGATCATGCGTATGATATTGCGGCACTGTGACCTCCGAAAGTGGAAAGCACAAGTCGTAGATGAGCTCGAAGGTGAAGGTGCAGGAATACGAAACGCCACCATCACGATCGATGGTGACTTTGCCTACGGGTTGCTGAAATCCGAAATCGGCGTTCACCGCCTTGTCCGTATTTCACCTTACGACTCAAATGCGCGACGACACACCTCGTTCTGTTCTGTTTTTGTGAGTCCAGTCGTTGATGATGACATCAATATAGAGGTGAAGGAGAGCGATCTTCGTGTCGACACCTACCGTGCCGGCGGTGCAGGCGGACAGCACGTCAACCGAACAGACTCAGCCGTTCGCATAACGCACATTCCAAGTGGCATCGTTGTACAATCTCAGAGTCAACGGAGTCAGATTCAAAACCGAGAAACATGTATGAAGCTTCTCAAAGCAAAGCTCTATGAAGTTGAGCTTAATAAGCGGACAGCAGAAAGCAGAGCCATCGAAGATTCTAAGATGGACAATGCATTCGGCTCCCAGATCCGCTCGTATGTCTTGCACCCCTACAAACTCGTGAAAGACACCAGAACTCTTTGTCAGTCGTCCGATCCTCAAAAAGTGCTCGACGGTGAACTGGCTGAGTTTTCACTGGAGTACCTCAGACAGTCTGCGAGCGGCTCGTTTAAAGGCAAAGGTGGCAGCGGTGAGGACGATGTATAGTTTCCCTCATAATTGCGTTAAATCAAGTTATGGGAATGTTAATTTTTCTATCCCTCATGCATCTGCATCGGGTTGAAACTGTTTATTAGGAATTGGTCATGAATATTCAGCAAGAGTTGCTTTCAGTCCTCAAAGATTATCCTGACTTCCCTAAGCCAGGAATCGTATTCAAGGACATTTGTCCTCTTTTGGCTAACCCTCCTGTCTTCAAACGAGTACTAAGGCATCTAGCTGAACATGCGGCTGATTGCTCAGCAACTCACATCGTAGGTATGGAAAGTCGCGGTTTTTTATTTGCCATGCCTCTTGCAAGCGAGCTTGGTCTCCCGTTTATTCCAGCTCGAAAATCCGGAAAGCTTCCTGGAGAGGTTCTCAAACAAAGTTATACGCTCGAGTATGGTGTCGACCACGTCGAGATTCAGAAGGAAGCACTGCATCCGGGGGCACGGTATCTCATTGTCGATGACGTGATAGCAACTGGAGGCACTGCGGGTGCAGTCGCTCAACTACTGCTCTCAAATGGCGCGGTGGTGGCTGGATTCTCGTTTGTCATTGAGCTTTCGTTTTTGAACGGAAGAGCTCAGCTTCAAGAAAAAGCTCAAGGCTCTAAGGTTTACTCGCTGCTGAACCTTTAAAAAAACACCCAGTGCAAACAAACGCACTGGGTGTTGATTTCCAATCGATAAAGCGGGCTCTGCTCTGAGCAGCTGACCGACTCGCCTCCCCTCAACACGATTCTCATCCTAAGAATCGACCTTCATGGTTCTCTTGAGGCTTTCTCTAAGACTCAAGCGTACATCCTGTACATAGAGGCTGTTTTGCTCCGTCCCTGGAGTGTCGCAATGCCACCCACAGAGCCCGCTACTGAAGTCTTCGGAAAGCGTACGGCTGGCTCGATGAAACGAATTTGCAGCTTTGATTAGAACTTGTCGGGGGGAATCGTGGGGGGGCAGCTTAAGGTCCAATAATCTTTGAAATCAGTGGTACTTCAGTTTGACCGAAATCCGACAGCCAGAACAAAACTGCCATGATAACGAAGTAGGTCACCACTGATGTTAGGGTTCTTTTCTCACTTTTGAATGCTGGTCCCCATGACTGCGGTGCCGCATATAGACTTGTAGCTTTGATCCGGCCTAAACTCGGAAACCAGCGGTTTGGCACGGTTTCACAGTATTTCTGATACGATTCACCAAAAATAGTGGTGAGCTTTCGCTCTTCCCAAGCAACAACGGGTATGTACTGCGCGTAAAAAACAACAACCACGACTGCAGGGAGCCATGCGACATTACACATGAGCGACAAACCGACACTCAATACGAGGTTTCCGAAATACAGTGGGTTGCGGAGCAGTGCAAATGGACCTTCTTGTACCAACTGCCCGTTTGAGTAACTTCGAGTGCGCGAGATTGTGCCAATGTAAGCAACACCGTAGGTTCTCAGGAGCTCTCCTGCTATTGCGACCAATGCACCTACAGACAAAGAAAGCCATGTGGGTGTTGCGAATAAAACAGCAAGAATAATAATGGGAATAGGAGTGTAGTCTCTCAAGCGAAACAGCACTTCACCCGCTTTTTCAATTCGGCTTAGTTTCATTGTCAAATCCATTTAGAAAGTCCCAAGTCAATAAGGTGTCAATCAAAATAAGTCTGCGTCAGCAAGCATTTTTTCTTCGATGCGGGCTCCTAGCCGCCCTTCGCCCGAACCACGAAAATCTGCAGGCACCAGATTCAGATTATCGTCGAGAGAGACATTCACTCCGTGCAACATTCGATTGAAGTCAACTCCAATAAGGCCAGGGTTAAAAACCGCCAGCGCCCAACCAAACGTTTCAAGGAACAGCTGCTCGACTTCTTCGTAGACACTCTGCGACGAACTCAAAATCCATAGCTCATTGTTGTCCAAGTGCCACACAATTTCGGTGAGTTTCACCGTTGGAAGAGTGCCTCGCAATAGCTCCAGTTTGATACGATCACGCGTCGCGTCTCTCACTTTCTTGCCATGCGAGCGACCCTGTCCCTTATCTTTGCCCTGTAGCGCATCCAATGCGTTTTTCATTTGAAGTCTGAAATAGGTTCCAGGAATTCGCTTTACATCACTTCGCAGGCCAAAAACGAATGCCTGACCGTAGAGGTGCTCATGTGCTAAGTCGAAGTTCGGTTCTCCAGTATAAGGATGACACCAGCCCGAGCTCTGCTCACGCTCATCCTCCAGACTGAGGGGACTGATAGATTTACTTTTGAGTTTTTTAACGATGTCCGTAAACCGCACATCTTTGGGCGACACGAGAATTTGAACTCGCCGCAACGCTAGAGCACCTGCACCCAGTGACATAGCATCTCCCTAATAAAATCAGTTGTCTTGGCTGCGCAATGTGACACAGCCGCCTGCCGGCTGCAAGTGTGTCACTCGATTCGCAGGCCCAGCGACTGCAAGATAAGGCGTTGTAAAACTTACCGCTAGATTACCTGCAGCATCTGCCGCAATGATACCTGCATGACCATCGAGCCTTTCCTTCAAGTCAATGAGTGTATGCTCAACTGCCAACTGTAGCGGCACTCCAGCGCGAACCATAGCTGAAACGCGTTGCCCTGCCGCAATTCGCAGCAAACCTTCGCCCCAGCCAGTGCAACTGACTGCCGCACCTTCGTCGTCGGCATATACTCCTGCACCAATTACAGGCACATCGCCCACGCGTCCTTTCATTTTTCCCGGAGTTCCTCCGGTGCTTGTTCCCGCAAACAAGGTCCAACCCGAATGCGTAGACGGCTCACGAACGGCGACCACGACACCGACTGTGCCTCGTCTATCTGGCTGGCTCCCCGCAAAAGGAACACCTTCAGCCGGCTTTGAAAAAAAGACTTTTGCATCAGGTCGACCCGCCTCGACCCAACGTTCGTGAGCAAGGCGCTCCCGAGGGTCAACGAGTTCATGAGATGACAGTGGTCTGTGACCTGACAGCAACGCAAAATTCTCAGCACCCTCGCCTACTAAAAAAGCGTGTGTGGTTTTTTCCATAACGTCATGTGCTATGCGCGACGGATGGAGAAAATTCCGAATACCGGCAACAGCACCTGCACGTAGAGACTTTCCGGCCATCACTCCTGCGTCGAGCTCAACTTCACCAAACTCATTGAGAAAGCTTCCACGACCTGCATCAAACGTCGGGTCGGCCTCCAACACCTCCAATGCGGCCAGTACTGAAGACATACCGCAACCATGAGAACGAAAGCTATTCAATGCCGCACGATAGGCACGAGCAACTCCGGCAGCGTGTGCGTCGTGAAGTTCTGTCGGAATATCCCAAGCACCGCCATGGACTAGAATTCGAACATCGGCGTCCTCAGCCAGCGTTCTGGAGTCCACTTGACACGGTAACTCCTTGCTTAATTGACGCAACCAGCCGTGATATTTATTTATTTTATCTTTAATTTGACTTTGCATAAACAACAAAACCGGCTAATGAAATTGGCTCGGGTTGTGTGAGCTGACCATCAGACGCACAAACCCTCGGCAATCCTGACCACGGGGAATAGAATGAAAGAAGCGCCACGTCCATCGAAGAATCATCGCTTTGCAGAAAATCTGACAAGTAAGCAAAAAGCAGCCTTAAAATCGAAGGCGCATCATCTGAATCCGGTTGTACAGGTGGGTGCCCAAGGACTGACCGAGACTGTGCTGCAAGAAACTCAGCGCGCTCTGGACAAGCATGAGCTGATCAAACTTCAGCTCCCAGGACAAACCGATGCCGGCGAAAAAAAAGATGTGCTTGCTGAACTTGAAGAAAGTCTTCCTGACCATTGTTTTGTCGTTGGCCGAATTGGCCGAACTGTCATACTCTACATGGAGAAGCCCGCGGCTGAGGCGATAATTCCCCTCAAAAGTTTAGTTTAACTGCCTCTTTGATATTGCCTGCGTTAGACAGGTGAATGAAACGCAGGAGGAAGAGCATGAGTCCATATTCTGTGAAGGCAACTGATAACCACGATGTGAGTGCAGACGAAGCTCGCGAAGCTGTAAGAACTCTGCTCCGCTATATGGGCGAAGATCCTGAGCGAGAGGGTTTGCTCGAAACTCCTGACAGAGTTTGTCGGGCGTGGGTAGAAATGACTGAAGGCTATCGTCTCAATCCGGAAAAAGTCCTGTCGACTACTTTCGAGGGCAGCTCGGATGAAATGGTCGTTCTTAAGGACATCGAATTTACGTCTTGCTGTGAACACCATTTGCTCACCTTCTCCGGCAAAGCACATGTTGCGTATCTTCCCTCCAATGGACGCATTGTCGGTCTATCTAAATTGGCTCGAATTGTTGATGTTTTTGCAAAGCGCTTGCAGGTTCAGGAACGAATGACTCAGCAAATAGCGGATGCAATCAAAACTCATTTGCAGCCCCATGGTGTCGCAGTTGTGATCGAGGGACAGCACAGCTGCATGTGTGTGCGTGGAGTTCGCAAACAAGGTGCTTCAATGGTGACAAGTTCACTCCAAGGTGTGTTTCGGGACAACGCTTCAACCCGCGCAGAATTTATGTCACTGATTAGCCGCTGAAACCAAATCTTGGTCAATTTTAAAGACATTGAAACCCTCATTCCGACCAACAATGAGGTAGAGGTCTTCGGTTTGCCACGAAGTTGGAAAAAGAATCGTGAATCTCAAGCCACTCCCGATAAAATGTGAAAGTGTCGATTCAAATTGGAGAGAAGTTTGTGCCAGCGCTGTGCGCACTTGAGCGGGGCTTTCGATATCGACCTCTGAAACCCGAACTAATCGCGCAATAAACCGAGTCAGCTCCGCGCCCGCACAAGCTAAGAATTGAGCCCAGCCATCGCAAGTGAGAGTCACTCCATATTCCCGCCACGACGTCGCAACGACTCCCTTGTCTTCAATTGCGGCAAGATTGAACTGATAATTCTTAGAGTCTGAACTGCTCTGAGTTGCAACCCTCGGATAAAGTCCCTCGAGGTTCTCAATGAAAGCCAGAGACAATGGCCAGTCAGTATTCCGATCTACGGAAATTTCCGTCTTGTCGGGGAGAGTTACCGTCATTCCAGAGCTTCCATTAACCTGTTTTAACAAGACTTCTCGAACCCCCTGCTCGGTTCTCGTCTGGCTATCGATTGCGAAGGTGAGCTCTTGTGTATCGTCCGTAATCACAACGCGTCTCACAAGGAGTCCGCATTCAGAAATTTCGTTTTCAGGCACGTTGAAAATAAAAATCTCATCATCGCGAAGGAGTTCGAGTGATTGCTCGACACTTTCATCTTGAAATTCACAATCGACTCGCCTGACTCCAATTTCCTTGAGGCGGAATTGGGATGGCAATGGCATTGAAAATGAAGGGTACAGAGCAATGTGTGCGGTCGATTCTGGAGTTTGATTATCTGTAGCTGTGCCGCAGGTGAGCAAAAATAGAACTGCAGTGAAAATGTACTTGAAACTTGCGGTTATGGGCATGTAAACACCGCCGGGTTATCAAAAGTCCATGTGGATTGAGCATTGATAAGCTGAGGGCAATCGATGACACCTGCATTTTTACCATCTCGTTTTTCAAGCGTCACAGAGCAAGGAGCTTCGTTTTGAGACCACATTTCGTCATCTCCAAAATGAAGTCCCACTGAACAGGTTCCATCTTCAAAAATCAGCTGACTGGAAACTACTTTTGTTTTCAGGTCGCCACAGACCAAACTTTTCTCAGAGAACTCTCTCACTCCATACATTTGCAGAACCAGACCGCTGCCGAAGCCAATGCCCACTCTGTCGCGCAGGGCTATTGAATATCCAGTTGAAGTTGCAGAGCATTGCACTAAAAAATTAGCACTATCAAACTTTTTATTGGCAGTGGCAGATGACGCCGACAAGTAGCCACAGCCATACTGAGTCGCCCATCCGCACAGTATCGGATTGCCTGCGGTTGGTTTCAGCTTTTCAAAAGCAGCGTCGGGAGACAAACGTTGTTTTGAAGATGAACGAGGCCCACATCCTGTTACCAGTGAGTTCAAGAACGCCCAGAAAATGACAACTAAAGAGATTCGGGCAGCGGGACTCTTCAGCCCTCTGCCCGACGTCATTGTCAGAGTGTTTGATATCAACCCTGTCACACGTCTCCGCTTTCAGTTCGGCGACTCGTCAGGAGTGCCGTAGTCAGCCGTAAAATAAATATAGCTTGTTCCGAGGCTCGTTGTACTGGGCTCGATGTAGGAAATTATGACAAGTAAGTTCTTGTTGCTCGTAAATACACCAGCACCCATGAGCTGGTCGATTGAAAAAGTCGAATTACCATCTTTGGATGACCCGGTGATTGCCGTCGCACCACTCGACATTTCAGTATCCAACTCCGAAATTGTATAGGTTGTTTTGTTCGTCGGAGAACGGGTAATGATCTTGATCTTCATGTCGCTGATTTTTTGCTCGTCACCTGCGCCAGATGTGTGCGGACACACGTAACTCACTCCGCCTCCGCTGCTCACAAGAGTGTTTGCACAAGTCATCTGTGCTGAGTAAACGGCTTTGCCCGAGGAATCGATGTCAGAAATTTCCAAATCAATGGCACTGATGTTTGGAGATTCAACTCCAACGACAGAGAGTCCAACTCCGCTCGAATAGCGCACTAGGTTTGCAGAGCCTCCTGCTGTTGCCTTCATAAAGCTAAAATTAGCGGCACTGCCATCCACTACACCGGTTCCAGCGGAAGAACCCGCCGGAAGTTGCTTAAGTACCTTGACCTTGAGCACATCGGTCGAATCGGCCTGATTTTTAAACAGTGCAGTTGAGTTTTCAGTGCCACTAAATTCGCTTCCCGTTTGTGGAACATAAGTGTTGTTTTCGTAATCGAATGACACCAGCCCAACGACGCAATCCTTGTCAAATTTATAAAGTTTAACTGTACCTTGAAAAGAGTTGACCAATACCGGTGAGTTGATTGCATACCCTGACTTGCATCCGGTGACTTTGTAGTAAAACTTTTGGCTATTCACCGAGGTTGCGTTGAAAGCGTCGTAGGCGTCATCGCCGTCAAAGGTTAAGGAGCTGGCAAGATCAGGCGAAGGGGACATCCCAATCCTGATCTCCACCATATCACCGTCATTTCCTTCATCAACGGAACTTTTCTTACCGAAGGAATCCTTGAGGTCACGCATTTCGAGCGTTCCGCACGACGCTGTCGCTCCAGCTAACACAAAAGCAAGCAGTGTGGACGCGCTGCGCGTAGCCCTGTTCACTTCCCGACGAATTCTCATCATAGCAACCCCTTCAGCTATGGCATCCTTGCCTGATGATTGCTTCGGCTGAGGTCGGTGAGACTTGAGAGAAATTGCAGTGTTGTAAATTTACTGCGGTTATGGGTAGAAAAAGCGAAGAAAGACAAGAGCTTGAGTAGAACGCCACAGCGTGCGAGAAAGTTTATCAACTTCAAGTTCTTCCGGCACTCCTCGTGAATCACGGCCATTCAAAAAATAGTTACCAATGACATACTGATTCTTGATATGGATGGAACGAGTTCCTGAAAGATCAACTCCGACATCACAAAAAGAGCCAAGCCTCCACCCTAGAGTGAGCCTGACTCCCCCATCCCACGACACCGTCCGAGATGCATAGTCGATCAGTGTTTGGTTGACTTCGTCATCAATAAGATAATCATGCCGCCAGAGCAGCGGACCGGTTCCAACTTTGAGGAATGAATACAAACCAGAGCTCAGCGGTTTGGACTTAGCCATAATCAAGGCATAGCCAAGTAAGTTTGTCTTGCGCCTCACAATAATTGGACCAGCCCACGGCCAAAGCCGGACTGCACCTGTCAACCACAACCGTGTGAAGGCCAAAGTTGCCTCGCTACGTGGCGTGGACGCTCCGGATGCTGCCACACCACGATGTGTTTCCGACCAAAGTTGCCCTTCGCCTCCCCACGATAGCCTGTCACGCGAAAGGGTTG